>CACBHP010000004.1 GCA_902539115.1 uncultured Prochlorococcus sp.
ACACGATCAGCTCCCCATCTTTTCTTGAAACTTGCAGCAAATTTCTTAGACGCAGGGGTATCAATTGACATCATGTAATTCCAAGCACCGTAGTGACCTTCAAGGAACTCAGGACCAATTGTACTAATCTCTTCTTCAGCAATTGAATAGTTCATTACGTAGTAACCACTTGAAGGTGTGATACCTGCGTCTTGAATCTGTTTGAAGAATGCCACGTTCTGGTCACCATTAAGTGTGTTAATGATTATTCCACCTTCAGGCAGCGCCTTCTTTATTTTTGAAATAATTGGTGCAACTTCAGTATTTCCTAATGGAAGGTAATCTTCTCCAACAACTTTACCTCCTAACTGTTTTACCTGAGCTTTTGTAATTGTGTTTGAAGTTCTTGGGAAAACATAATCAGAACCTACAAGGAAAAAATCTCCACCAGCTGCTGGAGAACGCTTATACATGAAATCTGTAGCGGGTTCTGACTGTTGGTTTGGTGTAGCTCCTGTATAGAATATGTTGTTAGAACATTCTTGGGCTTCATATTGAATTGGGTAGTAAAGGAAAGCATCCTTTGATTCATAGACTGGTAACATTGCCTTTCTGCTTGCAGATGTCCAACCACCAAATACGACAGGAACTCCGTCTTGGTCTATAAGTTTCTTAGATTTTTCAGCAAAAGTAGGCCAGTCAGATGCACCATCTTCAACAATGTATTCTATTTTGTAGCTTTTGCCGCCAACTGTTACACCACCAGCAGCATTTATCTCTTCAATAGCCATTTTTTCAGTATCAACAAGTGTTGATTCAGAAATCGCCATTGTTCCAGATAACGAATGCAAAATACCTACGGTTACTGTGTCATCGAAACTTCCGGAGGTTCCACCTCCACCGCATGAAGTTGCTGTGACCGCAAGTGAGGCAGTAGCTAATCCTGCCAAAATACGCCTTGAAATTCTCATGAATTAGGATAAATTAGGTAATTGACCCTCATTAGGGGGATAAAGTAAAAGTTATTAACGAGTGAGAATTCGTTTTGTATCAGTCGTAACTTTTTGTTGAATCCAATATATTAGTGATGAACATTTTTCTAGTTTCGATTGTTTGGTATTTGTGATTCTAAAAATTGAGTTATTTCTTCAACTCCCATACCGCTACTAAGGTTGGTAAAAAACCAAGGTTTCCCTTTTCTCATAAATTCCGTATCACTTTTCATAATATTTAAATCTGCACCAACCATATCTGCTAAGTCAATTTTGTTTATTAATAATAAATCTGATCTTGTTATCCCTGGTCCCCCTTTTCTAGGGATTTTGTCTCCTGCAGATACATCAATCACGTATATTGATAAATCTACCAGTTCTGGACTAAAACTAGATGCTAAATTATCACCTCCACTTTCTACAAAAACAAAATCTAAAGGATTATATTTATTTTCTAAATCTAAAACTGCATTTTTATTTAAGGAACAATCCTCTCTTATAGCTGTATGAGGACAACCTCCTGTTTCTACACCAATAATTCTTCCTTCCTCTAAAACTTTTTTATTTATTAGAAAGTTAGCATCTTCTTTGGTATAGATATCATTGGTAACAACTGCTATCTCATAATTTTTTTTCAGGCTTAAGCATAGAATCTCTACTAATGCAGTTTTTCCTGAACCTACTGGCCCAGCAACCCCTACTCTCAATTTGCTGCTCATAAATTAATTTCTAAAAAGTTTTGTATAAAGGTCATTATGATTTTGTTGTGCCATATTTAAACCTACATTGCCAAAATAGATGTCATCAATTTCTTTGTCCATAATTTCTATAGAAACTTTTGAAATTATTTCTAATAAGTCTCTCTGAATTAATTGTGCTTTTGTTGACCCAACAGGAATAATTCTTAATGCTGCACTAATTTGGTTTGCACTCCAAGCGTAGAAAAAATTCTCAACCATTTCTAACTTCGTAATTTCAAAACAATAACAAGCCCAACTCCACGCTAATGACCAGGAGCTTTTTTTATTATTTTCATATAGATATTTAAATCCAAATTCTTTGGTTAAATCAAAGAGAGATTTTGCCATTTGAATTTGTTGTTCTCTCATTTCTACAGAGTCTTTTGATGAAAGTATCCACTTATCCAAACTCAATAGCTTTTGCATATTACTTTTTAAATTTTTGCTGTCGTTTATCTCATTGAAAATATCAAAAAAATCTAGTAAAAGTCTTGCATCTAGTCTGATCTGGCCAATTTTTAGTTCGCTTATGATTAATTCTTTTACCGAATTTGAGTCATTTAAATTTTTATTATGAAGATAACTCTCCATTCCTTCCGAATAACAAAATCCGCCAACTGGTAAGTTAGGACTTATTAATAAATATTTTAATAAGTGACTTTTACTCATGACTATGGGCTCCTCTTTCCGGGAAAAACTTTTTCTTGGTATTTTTTATATCAACTTTAAAATTAAGAAGCATATTTTCAATAATATAATCACTTTTCGTTAGTAGAATGCCTTCTTCGATTTCTACTTCTACATGTCTATTTCCTAGATGATAAGCAGTTTTAATAAGTTCAATCTTAGAATTTGAACTTATTTCAATTAAATTTTCTGTTTTGGCAATTATCTCTACATAAAAATTGGACTCATTAGTTAAAAGAATATCTCCATCATTTAATTTGCCCTCTCTAGGTAATTGTAAGATTATTTCTTGATCACAATCAGTTAATCTTTTACCCCGTAAGATTCTTCTTTCATCTGAACTTAGAGTAAGTTTTAAAAATGCACCTAATATCGGTTTTTCCTTAATCCAATCAGTTACAACTATTTGTTTATTCATTTTCATAATCAAAATTTTTGGTTACTTTAATTTAGTAATTAAAGAAAACAATTTATGATTAAAAATCCTTGGGAAGGTAATTGTTTCTTAAATTTTTCCAATAATAAATCAAGTTTAGGAAATGTTGATAAAACAATCTTTAAATCTAAATCAACTTCTCCTTATAAGTTATTAAAGTCTACTCATGATCAAGAGGGCAGGTGCATTTTACCTGTTCTTCATACAGCAGGGGGATTGGTTGGAGGAGATTTACTTGAATTTGAAGTAAATCTTGAAAAAAACTCTAAGGTTTTGTTGACAACTTCTTCAGCTCAGAAAGTGTATGGATCTGTTGGAAGATCTAAAATTAATCCAAAAGGAATTTTTTCAAAGCAAAAAAATCTTATAAATATTCTTGATAATTCTCATTTAGAATATCTCCCCCAAGAAACAATTATCTTTGCAAATGGTTTATATGAACAAAAGTTTAAAATATCTATTTCAGAAACTTCAAGTTTTTTATTTACGGATTTAATAAGACTTGGAAGATCTTCTTCCGGAGAATCTATAGAGAGCGGAGTTTTTAGGTCTAAATTAGAAATTATAAGAAATAATGATTTATATGATGATTGGGAATATGTTGATCAAATTGAATTATCTAAGGTAAGTTATGAGGCAAAGTCAGGCATGGATTACATGCCCGTTTTTGGATCATTAATTTGGATTAGCGAAAAAGATTTTTCCAAGTCAAAAATAAATAATCTTGTGGGAAATATAAAAAATATTTTCAATGAAACTGAAAATAATTTATCTATAGGAATCCTTGAAAATGGAATCTCTGTAAGATTCCTAGGTCGTTCTTCTCAGGATGCTAGGAAATGTTTTTTTGGTATTTGGAAACAAATTAGGTCTGTTTGTGGATTTTCTGAGCCAAAATATCAAGGTGTATGGCCTTTACAAGATTCTATGAATTATTAATTATGTTCATAAAGAACCTTTTTTAAGAATTTATAGATTAATTTTTTATTATGCATCTTTCACCTCAAGAAAAGGATAAATTATTGATTTTTTCTGCTGCGCTCTTAGCTGAAAGAAGGCTTAGTCGAGGTCTTAAGCTTAATTATCCTGAAACAATTGCTTTTTTGAGTTTTCAAATTCTTGAAGGAGCTCGAGATGGAAAAAGTGTAAGTCAATTAATGTCAGAGGGAAATACCTGGCTTTCAAAATCACAAGTTATGGAGGGCATTCCTGAAATGGTTGATGAAGTCCAAATAGAAGCAGTTTTCCCAGATGGGACAAAGTTAGTTACTATTCACAATCCTATTAAATAGTTATGAGTAATTTAATTCCTGGCGAAATAATTCCTGAACAAGGTGACATAGAATTAAATCTTGGTAAGGAAGTTAAAACAGTAAAAGTTTCTAATTCTGGAGATAGACCTGTGCAAATTGGATCTCATTATCATTTTTTTGAAGCTAATAAGGCTTTAATTTTTGATCGAGAAATAACACTTGGTATGCGTCTTAACATTCCTGCAGGAACAGCAATTAGATTTGAACCCGGAGATACAACTGATGTCAAATTAGTGCCATATACAGGTTTAAGAATTGCAAATGGTTTTAATTCATTGGTTAACGGTTCTTTAGATACTTAAAATTATGTCCTATAAAATTGACCGAAATACTTATGCACAAACTTACGGACCTACTACCGGAGATAGAGTAAGGCTTGCTGATACTGAACTTTTTATTGAAGTAGAGAAGGATTTAACTACATACGGAGATGAAGTTAAATTCGGTGGAGGTAAAGTTATTCGAGATGGGATGGGACAGTCTCAAGTAAGAAGAGCTGATGGAGCAGTAGATACCGTTATAACAAATGCTTTGATCGTAGATTGGTGGGGAATAATTAAGGCTGATGTGGGTATAAAAGATGGAATGATTTTTGAAATTGGTAAGGCTGGCAATCCTGATATACAGGATAATGTCGATATTATTATTGGTGCATCAACAGAAGTAATAGCTGGTGAAGGCCATATTCTTACTGCAGGCTCAATAGATACTCATATTCACTTTATCTGTCCCCAACAAATTGAGACAGCACTAGCCTCAGGAATTACAACCATGTTGGGAGGAGGAACTGGACCTGCAACTGGCACAAATGCTACTACTTGTACTCCTGGTTCTTTTCATATTTCAAGAATGCTTCAATCTGCGGAAGCATTTCCTATGAATTTAGGTTTTTTTGGGAAAGGAAACTCAACAAACGAGAGCAATCTTATTGATCAGGTTGAAGCTGGTGCATGTGGATTGAAGCTTCATGAGGATTGGGGAACGACACCCTCAACAATAAATTCTTGTCTTAATGTTGCAGATATGTTTGACGTACAAGTATGTATTCATACAGATACTTTGAATGAGGCAGGCTTTGTTGAAGATACCATCAACGCTATTTCAGGTAGAACTATTCATACTTTTCATACCGAAGGAGCAGGTGGAGGTCATGCGCCAGATATTATCAAAATTTGTGGAGAAAAAAATGTTCTTCCAAGTAGTACTAATCCAACAAGACCCTATACGAGGAACACATTAGAAGAACATCTTGACATGTTAATGGTTTGTCATCATTTAGATTCTAAAATCCCAGAAGATATTGCATTTGCTGAATCTAGGATAAGAAGAGAGACTATTGCTGCTGAGGATATCTTGCATGACATAGGTGCGTTTTCAATTATTGCTAGTGATTCTCAAGCTATGGGAAGAGTTGGTGAAGTAATTACAAGAACTTTTCAAACTGCTCATAAAATGAAAGTCCAGAGGGGACCGCTATCTAAGGATTCTGATAGAAACGATAATTACAGAGTAAAGAGATATATTTCTAAAGTCACAATTAATCCTGCAATAGCTCATGGTATTGATAAACATGTTGGGTCTATAGAAAAGGGTAAAATTGCGGATTTGGCATTGTGGAAACCTTCCTTTTTTGCGGTAAAGCCTGAATTAGTTGTTAAGGGAGGATCTATAGTTTGGTCCCAAATGGGTGATGCAAATGCGTCAATTCCTACTCCAGGTCCTGTACATGGTCGCCCTATGTTTGCAAGTTACGGCCAATCTTTAATTAAGAGTTCTTTTACTTTTTTAAGTAAAAATTCAATTGATCAAAATATTCCAAATAAATTAGGCTTACAAAAGAAATGTATTGCTGTTGAAAATACCAGAAATATCAATAAATCACACTTAAAACTTAATAGTAAACTGCCTAATATTTCAGTTGATCCTCAAACTTATGAGGTTTTTTCTGATGGAGAACTTCTTACTTGTGAACCTCTTGATGAAGTCCCAATGGCTCAAAGGTACTTTTTACTTTAGAAGTTTTTAATTAATTCTTTTTCAGTTGTCTTTATATCTTGTGATCCAGCAATTGCCAAATCTTCTTGTAGTTTGTTTTCGCAAGATAGAACTCTTGACCAACTTGGTAACTGCTTTGTCGTAGGGCAAGCTAAGTAATCTTCTGTAGCAGGTCTCAATAGTTTCGCAAATTTTTGTACTGATAGCTCCTCTTCATGCCTATCGTATGGAAGTTGATTAACTGCTGAGTCTAATCCAAATTGTTTTACCCGATCTTCCCCAACTCTTTTGTAAAGAACTTCTAAGGTTGCTAGTTGAGTACTTGTTAAGGTCTCTGCTTGATGCTCCATGAGACCTCTTAAAACACTTGAAAGTATTTCTGTACACATTTTTTGCAATCCTTCTTTAGATGAATCACCAATATTTTTATGTTTATGATCAAACAAACCTAGGTCAACTTGGGCTATTTTGGATGTTCTTACATTTCTATAAACCTCTGATAATAAACCTATCTCTAATCCCCAGTCACAAGGAATTCGTAAATTCATAGCAAGGTCTTTAGTGAAAGCAAACTCACCTGCCAATGGATATCTAAATGATTGAAGATATTGTAAAAAGGGACCCTTTCCTACCAACTGCTCAAGACTTGCCAATAAAGGACCAACAAATAATCTTGTTGCTCTACCTTGCAATTGATTGGTCTCTAAAGATAACCTGCTGTAAAAAGCCTTTACATATGATATTCCGTATGATTCATCAAGAAGCGGAAGTATCATTCTTGAAGGATACAAAGGACTAAAAGTTCTTATGTCAGCATCAAAAAGAGCAACAACTTCTGATTTTCTCGTCGCAACTCCGATGCCTTGCCAGACAGCCCATCCTTTACCTGGAGTACCTAAAAGTTCCAATCCATTTTTTTCTTGGCTTTTTAATAGTTCTATTACAGAGGGGGAATTAGTCCATTGAACGTGAACTGGAAATGGCATTGAGTCAAAAAATGATTTTGCTGCTTTAACTTGCTCAACAGTTTTTGCAGAGAGAGCAATAACTAATTCATTTAAGCCTGTAAGGTCTTTTAAAACTTCTCTTATGTCTTTTAATGCTGGACGCTCAAACTCTTCATATAAGCAAGGTATTAAAATGCTAGTTGATCTTTTTTTAAGACTTCTGTTTAATTCTTTAAGTAAATTTCTTGTAACTCCATATTCATGTATTGTTGTGATTAACCCTTGTTGAAAGTCCATTTTCTATTTGATGTGCAGAATAGTATTAATACTTCGTTGATTTTTTCAAAGTGAAGCAAATTGATTCAGAGAAAAAATTAGATAGATTTAAAATTGATAAATTGTTAAAAACAATTTATTCAAATAATACTACAGAAGAAATTAATTTTATTTCAAACCAATTATTACAGATTTTAGATGATTTCTCAGAGAAATCTGCTTATGAAGAAATAAGAGATAAAGAAAGGTGGAATGAATCTCATTCGGTTTTGATAACTTATGCAGATAGTATTTATAAAAATGGCGAGGCAACATTAATAACTCTTAGTGAGTTTTTAAGTAAACATTTTGGCAGTCTTTCTAAAGTTGTACATATTCTTCCTTTTTTGAAATCTTCAAGTGATGGAGGTTTTGCCGTCTCAAGTTATGATTCCTTAGAAGAAAAATTTGGTGGTTGGGATGATCTCAAAAGAATTTCAAAAAATCATGATTTGATGGCTGATTTAGTATTAAACCATGTCTCATCATCTCACCCATGGGTTCAGCAATTTATTAAATCCCAAGAACCAGGTATATCAAATGTTTTTTCACCGAATCAAAATCTTGACTGGTCTAATGTAGTAAGACCAAGAAGTTCCTCTTTGTTTTCTCAAATAAATACTGAAGATGGCCCTAAACAAGTTTGGACAACTTTTGGGCCAGATCAAATTGATTTGAATTGGCATAATCCAAAAATGACTCTTGAGTTCTTAAATTTAATTATTACTTATTTATCTAATGGAATTAAATGGTTCAGGCTGGATGCTGTAGGTTTTATTTGGAAGGAATCAGGGACAACGTGCTTGCATTTATCAAAAGCACATTCAATTGTGAAACTCTTAAGAGTTCTTTTAAATAATCTTCTTGATGCTGGAGTTTTAATAACTGAAACTAATGTGCCTCAGAAGGAAAATCTATCTTATCTGATTTCTGATGATGAAGCCCATATGGCATACAATTTTCCATTGCCTCCTCTTCTCCTAGAAGCAATTATTACTTCAAGAGCTGATATTCTAAACTCATGGATTTTTGATTGGCCCATATTACCTGAAGATACTACTTTATTTAATTTCACTGCATCGCACGACGGTGTTGGGCTAAGAGCTCTTGAGGGTCTAATGAATGAGCAGAGAATTAAAGATTTGTTAATTAATTGTGAGAAAAGAGGCGGATTAGTAAGTCATAGACGGTTATCAAATGGTGATGATAAACCTTATGAATTGAATATTAGTTGGTGGAGTGCAATGGAAGACTCAAGTAGAGATGCTAAAAGATTTCAATATGAGAGATTTATTTTGAGTCAATTATTAGTAATGGCTCTGAAAGGGGTTCCTGCCTTTTATTTACCAGCATTACTAGCTTCAGAAAATGATATCAAAAGTTTTTCTATGACAGGTCAAAGAAGAGACCTAAATAGAGAAAAGTTTAAATCAGAAAATCTTTTAGCCGTTTTAAATAATCCTGAATCTAATGCTAATCAAAACTTAAAATATCTTCGTAATGCTATGGATGTCAGATCAGAATTAAAGCAATTTCATCCTTGTTCGGAAATGAAATGTTTGTCTAAAGGTAGAAGTGATATTGTTGTAATTAAAAGAAGTAAAGGTCCTGAGTCTGTTTTTGCAATTCATAATATGACTGAAAATAAAATTAATTATCAATTGAATGATAATGATCTACCAAAAATAATTGATAATGATTTCAATACCCAAGATTTTTTAACATCCACTAAATACAATTGCAAAAATATTAGTCTTGATCCTTTTCAAGTAATTTGGCTTAGTGCTTTATAAAAATGATAGAAAATTCTTCTATTTGGGTAGTAAGTGATGTAGATGGTACTTTAATGGATCACTCCTATGATTTGTCACCTGCTAGAGAAACTATAAAAAAACTACAAAAATTATCTATACCCGTAATTCTTTGTACAAGCAAAACCGCTTCTGAAGTACAAGTTATTAGAAATGAACTTAACTTGACGGATCCTTATATTGTTGAGAATGGTGCGGCAATATATGGTGAATCACTTAAAGAATTAAATGGAGAAATTATTCTTGGAATAAATTACGAATCTCTTGAAGAAATCTTAAATTTTATTTCTAATGAGATCGACTATAAACTTACTCCTCTTAATAATCTCACTGATCAAGAAGCCACTCAGCTTACAGGTTTAGAAGGCAACTCTTTGAACTTAATGCGTGATAGGCATTGGAGCATGCCTTTTTTAAATCCGCCAAGTTATTTAGAAGAAAAAATTAATATCTGTTGTAGTAATTTGAATGTTGAAATTTTTAAGGGAAATAGAATGAGTCACTTATTATCTACAAAATCGAATAAAGGTAAAGCAATAAATGCTCTTAAAGAATATTCAAATAATCAAAATATTGAAATTATAGGTTTGGGCGATTCTCCAAATGATTTGCCTCTACTTTTAAACTCAGATATTAAAATTGTTATTCCTGGAAAAGATGGGCCTAACTTGAGCTTATTAGATAAATTAAAAGATTTGGAATTTACTTTAGCTTCTGAACCTAATGGATATGGTTGGAAAAATGAAATCAATAAATTGATAAATCAGAGAGAATTAAGTTAAAAAGATGAAAGATTTAGATATTAATTTTCCTCTTGATAAATTTGAAAAATTAATTATTGATATTGGTTGGGAATCTTTGGATGATTGGTTCAATTTTTGGAATAATCAAAGAAACATTCTTTCAATTGACCAATATTGGAATAATAAAGTAAATGATGATTGGATTTGGGGTTTAGCTTTACCTCTTTTATCTCAGGCTTATAGATTTCATAAAAATTTTTCTAAAAGAAAAATTATTGGGATCTCAGCTCTCCCAGGAACTGGCAAAACAACTTTAGGTAAGTGGCTTGAAGCGATATCCTTAAATTTAAATTTTAAAATCTCTGTTATTTCAATTGACGATTTTTATCTACCTTCAGATGAAATGAAATTAGCAATTAAGAACAACCCTTGGAATGTATCAAGAGGTTTTCCTGGTAGTCACTCAGTAAAATTAATGTATGAAAAATTATTAAATTGGAAAACAGATGGAGAGTTAAATGTACCTGTTTTTGATAAATCATTAAGGAATGGCTTAGGGGATAGATCTCATTGGAGATTTGATAATCCTGATTTAGTAATTCTTGAGGGATGGTTTTTAGGAATCGAACCTTGCTCAATTGATATTAAGGATCAACATATACAATCAGCAGTTTTGAAACCAAATGAATCCTCGTATATATTAAAAATTCAAAATAATTTAAATGAATATTTAGATATTTGGAATTTAATAGACAATATTTGGCACTTAAAGCCTTTAAAATTTGAATATATGAATATGTGGAAAATAAATCAAGAAAAAGAAATGCTATTACAGAAAGGAAATGCCCTTCAAGATGAAAAATTATCTAATTTCTTGAGAATGCTTAATTTCTCAATCCCTCATAAAAGTTTCGATTTTATAAATTCTTATACGCTTTTATTAATTGATCAAGAAAGAAATTTAGTTGAGGCTAGATTAAATTCATAACATTATCTAAATTTCTTTTTTTTCCGTAATTTTTTATACATTTTTTATAGTTGTAGATAGTGTTTAATTGTATTTATTTGTTGTTTAGAGATGGTTGAGTTTTCTTACAAAAATGAAAGCTGTAGGATGGTTGTATTGAGATGTATTGGACCATCAAATTTTTTTTTAGAGAGAGTTTTATTTCCTACAGACATACTTACTTTTAAGGCTCCAGATGATTCAAGAGTTGAAATCTGGGGGAATGAGTTATATGGTCCTAAGTTGGAAGAAAGGATAAGAATTTCTGCTGATAGCGAAGATTCGACATTAGTTGCTTAGTAGATAAGATATATTCTTTAATTGTCTTCGAGTCAAAATTTTTTACAAATACTTAGTTTTTATTGATAGTATCTAACTAGTTTTAGTTTTATAAATGTATTATTTATCTTCCTTTGCGATAGGAGGTTTTGTCCCTTCTGCAGCTGTCGCTGGAGTTTTACTTTTAGTTGGTTTAGGAGCATTCTTTTATCTCGGTATTAAAGGACCTACAGATTATTAAAGCTGAGTTTTATTAACCTGTTTTTTTATTTTTCTTAAGCTTCCTAAATAAGTTAACACTATGGATTTAACAACTATTTTATTTATATTAAGTTTACCGTTCGTTTTATTGACTGTTTACTTTGGTACAAAAAATGATTATTACGAGAGTGAAAACTATAAAGGTGATGGCTGCGCTCACGATGTTAAAAGGTAATTATATTTTTAATCACCTCTAAATACACAAGTCCATCTACTGTCAAATTGCCAAACAGGTTTATATATTTCATTTGTAATTTTTTCACCTGCCTTATTACATGTATCTAAATCTTTCATTGGAATTGAATGTAGAGATGGGCTTGTTATACCACTAACCTCTGGCCTTCTTCCAGGTCCTTGTCTATAAGTTCCAATTATTAACCAATAATCAGCTTTTGCATAATCAGAAAAGATTAAGGGAAAAAGAAAAAATAATATTAAAATAGATTTTTTTTTCATTTTTTTATATTACCTTTTAATTATCAAATGTAAATTGCTATTAATTAAGTAAATTTGATTATTTTTTGGATTATTTAAAATTTATTTTATATGGATTAATTCAAGGGCTTACGGAATTTATTCCTGTTAGTAGTACAGCTCATTTAAAAGTTATATCTATTTTTTTAGGCATTGATGATCCTGGCGCATCTTTGTCAGCAACTATTCAACTTGGAAGTGTTTTAGCTATTGCTTGGTATTTTAAGAAAGATATTTTGAATTTTAGAAGTCAATCTTCAAATAAACTTCTTGAATATCTCTTACATGAAAGATTATTAAGGTCTATTTTTATTGGTACCATCCCAATACTTTTTCTTGGTGGGAGTATAAAAATTTTTTCCCCTTATTTTTTTGATAACGTTCTTCGTTCAAATTTATCAATAGCATTGGTTTCATTCCTAATGGCTTTTTTTATGTACTTGGCAGATAACTCGAAAAGAGGTTCTATTAATATTAAAAACCATAATTATTCAGATAGTTTTTTGATAGGTTTCTTTCAGGCATTTGCCATTTTCCCAGGGGTTTCAAGATCGGGTATTACTATTTCTAGCGCTCTAATATCAGGATGGGAAAGAAGGGATGCCGCGAAATTTTCTTTTCTTTTAGGGATGCCAGCTATTTTTATTGCTGCGATTGTTGAGTTTTTTTCTTCTTTTGATGATTTTTTTTCATTAGGTTTTCTCCCTCTTTTAGTTGGCCTTATTACGACATTTTTGTCCTCTTTATTAGCTATAGATTTCTTATTAAAGTATTTTTCTGCAAATGGGTTGAAAATATTCATTATATATCGAGTTATTTTTGGTGTTGTAATTCTTCTGAATTTATAATTGGTGGTAAATGTTTTTATGCAGTTGTGTTAAGGTTTAAAAAAATTCTTTACTAATGAATATATTTATATCTTTCCAACTAGGTGAAGTGGAAGTTTCAAATCTTACCATATTTGTTTTAGCTTTTTTTTCTTCTTTTACATTCATAGCTGTAGGCATAAGTTCATATAAACTATACAAATCCTTAATAAATGAAGACAGTAAGTAATCGGAACGGCGGGATTTGAACCCACGACCCCCACTACCCCAAAGTGGTGCGCTACCAAACTGCGCTACGCCCCGTGTATTTACTATAAAGATAAGATTGATTTAAAAGTTATTCTTTATAGGATTGTTATCAGATCTCAATACACATTTATCAACTTCCCAGTTAAAGTTTTCCCATATATGGTCTTTTAATTTGTAGTTGCTTCCAGTAAAAACTCCTAACTTTACTTTCGTAGGAGAAGCTGAGCAATACTGCCTGCTTCCAGCTGATGCAAGATATTGCTGATGGTATTCTTCTGCATAAAAATATGAATCAATCATTTTTATTTCCGTTTCAATTAAACCAAGATTTTTTTTATTTAGTTCCTTTTGATAATGTTCCTTACTGGCTAATATGGATTTAATGTTTTTTTCATTTGTGTAATATATTGCTGATCTATATTGAGTTCCCATATCATTACCTTGCCTGTTTTTTTGAGTAGGATCATGACATTCCCAAAACATTTTTAATAAATCACTTATATCTATTTCTCTTTTATCCCATATAACTCTTACAACTTCTGAATGACCAGTTAAGCCTGAACATACTTCATAATAAGTTGGATTGTTTTTTTCACCCCCAGCATAACCTACAGAAGTTGTGACAACTCCGGGAAGTTTCCAAAAACATTTTTCAGCTCCCCAGAAACAACCACATCCAAAAATTATTTCATCTTCTTGTGTACTAGGATCTTTTTTAATATCTGTTTTTAATATTCTATGTAATGAATATTCATTATTAGTAAAATTTGCCTCCTCATTATTCATAATGTTTTTCAGGAATTTAAACATAATTAAATCTATATATTATAAAAAAAATTTACTTTTAGCTCTTAACAATTCTGGTAGCTAGCTCTCTTTCCCAAAGTTGTTTATAAAGCCCCTTCTCTTTTACTAAATCTTTATGGTTCCCTTCTTGTACTATTTCTCCTTTGTCCATTACTAAAACCCTATCGCAAGTAGCTGCAACAGAAAGTTGGTGACTAATCATTATGATTGTTTTATTACTTCTATCACTCATTTCATCAATTATTCTTGCTGCTGTTTTATTGTCTACGCTTGCCAAAGCATCATCGAGAACAACAATAGGAGAATTAACAAGTAGTGCTCTTCCTAGAGCAGTTCTTTGCCTTTGCCCGCCACTTAATGTAATACCTCTTTCACCAACAATAGTTTTAAACTTCTTGGGAAAACTATTGATATCGTCAATTAATCCAGCTTTAGTAGCGCTTTCTTTAACTAAAAATTTTGAAGCTTTGGGTTCTCCAAAACTTAGGTTTTCTGAGATTGTAGAAGTAAATAAGAATGCTTCTTGAGGAACGATTGAAATATTTTTTCTAAGATCGCTTAATTTTAATGTTTTCACATCAATTTCATCTAAAAATAATTGATTGTCTGGAATTTCAATAGTCCGTCCCAGAGACTTTGCTAGTGTTGTCTTGCCACAACCTACTGGTCCAACTATTGCAATAAGTTCTCCTGGATAAATTTTAAAATTGAGACTATTTAATGAATTAAATTTTGATCCAGGATACTTTATTGTTAAATTTTTTGCTTCTAAGAATCCTTTAACCTTTCTTTTTAAAAATTTAGTTTCTGCTCTATCTACAATATTTGGGTTGTTCTTAAAGATTTCATCCACACGATCTAAACTTACTTGACCAAGTTGAAAAGTATTTAAGGTGAAACCTAATAGTGCTGTGGGGAATACAAGTCTTTCTACGTAGAGAATTAAAGCTACTAAACCACCTATTGTAATAAATCCACTCTCTAGTTGATAAGTACCTAATGATAATAATATCAATAATGAAATTGATGAAATGCCTTGCAACAATGGGAAAAGAGTGCTCGCTGTCCTCGCAAGTTTTATCGCTGAATTTCGATATTCATTATTGTAAATATTAAATTCTTTTTTCTCAGAGTTCTCTTGCGCATAAATTTTGATAGCACTTATGCCAGAAAGATCTTCTTGTATTAGATCACTAAGTTTTGATAATGATTCTTGTTGAGCTTTTCTTTGAATAACCATTCTGCCGCCAAATAGACTTACAATTCCAAGGATTATTGGAAATATCATTAAAGCTGTTATGGTTAATATTTTATTAATCGAAAACATTGAAGGAATAGTTAATGAATAAGCTAAGACAATGTTGCACAAGCTCAAGACGGTAAAGCCTAAAAGTCTTCTTATGTTTTCAACATCACTAGTAGCTCTACTAATAATGTCTCCACTACCTTTTTTTTGTATCCATTCTGGATCTTGAATAAGTAAATGGTCAAAAAGTTTTTGACGTAGATTTACCTCTACTTTCCTACCTATGCCAAAGACAATCTGTCTTGAAAATAATCTTATTAAACCCATACAAGTTGCTAAAAATATTAACCATAAAGATTTAGAAATAATAAAATCTGAAGAAAACCCATTTTGTAGTTGGTCAATTATATTTTTTACTTCTAAAGGTATTAGTACACTTAATATATTAACTACCATGAGAGCTAAAGCACCATATAAGAATTCTTTTTTGTAGGGCCTTAAGTATTTAGATATAACTTTTAACTTTAAATTCTTCATTTTATTTTGCCAATAAGATTAAGATAATGTTTCATTTTTGAATATGTGAGCTAATTTTATAAATGATTGAATATTTATTTATGGGTAACGAACAAACTCATCCCTTACATGAAACTGACAAGAACATTATAGATTCCCTTATCTCTAAAAAAACACCAGAAGACCTTGATTATATAAATTTGGCAAGATTAATAAATCGCTATACTAATTTTCCAGGAGAAATTGATATTAAAAATGATATAGAAAAAATTTTAAAATTTTGGAAAATAACTAAAAATGAACTTTTTCTAAAAACAAAAGATATTTGGTCAAAAAGCTTCAGGCCTTCTAATACAAATAAAGACTTAGTCGGCTCAGGTTTTGATACCTCAAATTAAATTTATCTTTATAAGATTTGTTCAATAAATAAATGTTATCTAATCTATCAAACGCTGAAATACTTAATAATTTATTAGAGGGAAATGACCTTGATGATTTAACCTCTAGATCTTTAATGCAAAGATGGCTTAATGATGAAATTTCAGATGTTGAAACAGGAGCTTTTTTGAGTGCTTTGCGAGCTAAAAGTTCAACAGGTGTGGAACTAAGTGCTATGGCTGATGAACTCCTAAATGTTTGCGAATTGCCAGTAGAAAGACCAAATTTGTATTTGGTAGATACTTGTGGAACAGGGGGAGATGGAGCTAATACATTTAATATTTCTACTGCAGTAGCATTTGTAGCTGCATCTTGTGGAGTAAAAATTGCAAAACACGGAAATAAAAGTGCTAGTGGAAAAGTAGGCTCTGCCGATGTTTTGTTGAATCTTGGGTTGAATTTAAATTGTTCATTAGAAAAAGTAATCACTGCCTTAAGTGAAATAGGAATAACTTTTTTGTTTGCACCTGTTTGGCATAAATCTTTAATAAAACTTGCTCCATTAAGAAAGACTCTTGGAATAAGAACAGTATTTAATCAACTTGGACCATTGGTAAATCCTTTAAGACCTAATGCACAGGTTTTGGGAGTTGCTTCTGAGGATCTTTTGAAACCAATGGGAAGCGCCCTTTTAAAAATGGGTATGAATAGAGCAATAGTCGTTCACGGCTCTGGCGGCCTTGATGAGGCTTCGCTTCAAGGAGATAATAAACTAGTGTTTGTTGAAAATGGCGAATTACGTTTTTCAGAAATAAATATTTCAGATTTTAAGCGGGAAAATATTTCTAACGAAAAGCTTGTGGTTTCTGATCTTGAGTCTAACGAGGAAATATTAAAGTCTGTTTTAAATGGGTCTGGACAAAAATCTCATATCGATGTTGTTGCCTTGAATGTTGCTTTAGTTTTATGGGCAGCAGGTATTGAGAATGATTTAAATGTAGGTTTTAATAAAGCTTTATTTTCGATTAATCAAGGTGATCCTTGGGAAAAGTTTTTACTCTTAAAAAATTATTTATCCGAAAGTTAATTAATTTTAAATTGATGATTAACCGATATAAGAAAAACGCGAAATTAGTTTTAAGTAATGGAATTGTATTCCCTGGATTTTATTTTGGTGCTTCAGGTACAGCTATTGGTGAAATTGTCTTTAATACGGGAATGACCGGATATCAAGAAGTTATTACTGACCCTAGTTATTACGGACAGATATTAACTTTTACTTATCCAGAGATTGGAAATACTGGGATCAATTTTGAAGATTCAGAATCTAATATTAATGTTAAAGGCATAATTGTTAGAAATTTTTCATCTAATAACAGTAATTGGAGGTCAAAAAAGAATTTTAATCAATGGTTAGTTGAAAAAAAAATCATAGGTCTTCATGGAATTGATACGAGAGCTCTTGTGAAAATTTTAAGATCTAGAGGTTCAATGAATGGAGTTATCACCTCTGAAGATAAAACTCTAGAAAGTTGTTTAAAGATAATTCATGAAACCCCAAAAATGGAAGGATTAAATTTATCAAAAGTAGTTTCAACAAAGCTACATTATGCATGGCAAGACTATACACAAACAAAATTTGATATAAGAAAAAAATTTGCTGAATCGTTTAAAAAATTAAAAATAGTAGCTATTGATTTTGGAATTAAAAATTCAATTCTAAATAGACTTGTATCCCATGGTTGTGAAGTTTTGGTTTTGCCTTCTCGATCTTCTCTGAAAGATGTTCTCTCTAATAAGCCAGATGGTATTTTTTTCTCAAATGGTCCAGGTGATCCTTCTGCTGTTTCTGAAGGTATTGAATTAGCAAAATCGCTGATTGATTATGGCGAGATACCTATGTTTGGAATTTGTCTAGGCCACCAAATATTTGGATTAGCATTAGGAGCTTCAACTTATAAACTTCCTTTCGGACATCGTGGTTTAAATCACCCTTGTGGTGAAAATAATAAAATTGAGATAACTAGCCAGAACCATGGTTTTGCTATTGATCCTGATTCGCTCTCAGATAATATAGCTAGAATAACCCATTATAACCTTAACGATAATACTGTTGCTGGCCTAGAAGTTATTAATAAGCCAATATTTAGTGTGCAATATCATCCAGAAGCAGGTCCCGGCCCACATGATTCAGATTATTTATTTAAAAAATTTGTTTCTCTAATGTTAGAAAGATGTTGACATATTGTTTTCTTTTGATTTGATAATTACATTTGATACATTAATTTTTTGGAGGTATTAGATCATAGAAGATTTCCAGAAGTTAACGGTTTCTTTAAGAGGAAACCTTGAGATTAAAACAAACATTATTGTTTTTTCTTTTAAAGGCCAACTTGATGCTTTTTCAGAAAAACA
Source organism: uncultured Prochlorococcus sp. (assembly GCA_902539115.1). Classification (GTDB taxonomy): domain Bacteria; phylum Cyanobacteriota; class Cyanobacteriia; order PCC-6307; family Cyanobiaceae; genus Prochlorococcus_A. The sequence continues at coordinate 18,417 of CACBHP010000004.1, forward strand.
ATTTAAGAGTTTTGTTGCAAATAACTTAAAAAATGAGCTTCCATTCGTTATCGATCTTACAAAAATAGATTTTTTAGATTCTTCAGGTCTTGGAGCTCTTGTTCAGACTGCTAAAGAATGCAAAAAATCGAAACTTGGTTTCTCTGTAGTTGGAAATTCTAGAGTGGCCCAAACAATTAAACTTGTTCGTTTAGGGGATTTTCTTAACTTGAAGCCAAGCCTTGAAGATGCATTAAATTTTTTAAAAAATTGAATTATTGGATTCAAAACTTGGTTCCATATGGATCTCCCGATGAAATAGGTGTTATTCAACTTGCTTGGCTTGGAGATTCGGTATGGGAGCTTCACCAAAGACTAAGGCATGTACATTTTCCTTTGAAATCTAAAGATCTCCATTTATCTGTTGTAAACGAAGTAAAAGCAAAATCTCAGTCACAATCATTAAGTCAAATTGAACATTTATTAAATTCAAATGAAATGGATTTAATTAGGCGTGCTAGAAATAAAACAAAGAGATATCCAAAGTCTTCAGACCCTACTATATACTCTAGAGCAACTGGTTTTGAAACACTAATTGGCTGGCTTTTTTTAAAAGATCCTCAAAGATTATCAACAATTTTTGAATATTTAGAATTAAAAATGAATTGAATCTATGAAAAACTCCTCAAATAAATTTCGCGGAAAAAATAATAAAGAGTACAAAAAACATTCAGATTTTGGTTATTACTCAAAAAATACAAATCGTTCAGAAAAAAATGATAGATTTTTGAACAATTCCGCTAAAAATAAGAAAGTTGAAAATTTAAAAAAAAATGACGAAAATAATACTTTTTCGTCTTTAAAAAGAAGAAATCCAAGATTAAAATCTAATAGAGAATTCCCTAATAAAAATTCTGATATACATCAAGAATTTACTAATAAGAGAAATTTTGATGATTGGATATGGGGTAAACATTCGGTTTATGAGACTCTTAGCAGTGATAGAGCTATTAATAGGATTTGGTGTACTTCGGAAATCTTTTCTTCAGACAAATTCTATATTTTGCTTAAGGATCTTAAATCAAAAGGAGTTCTTATTGAAGAAGTTTCTTGGAACAGGCTTTCGCAATTGACATGTGGTGCTTCACATCAAGGTGTCGCATTGCAGTTAGCATGCTCTAAAACAATATCCTTAGAACAATTAATCGATTTTTCTAAACGCAATTGTCCAAATCCTATAATACTCGCATTAGATGGTATAACTGATCCTCATAATGTTGGCGCGATAATAAGATCAGCGGAAGCATTTGATTGTAAGGGTGTAATCATTCCTCAGAGAAGGTCTGCAGGATTGACTGGAACAGTTGCCAAGGTAGCTGCAGGTGCCTTAGAACACCTTAGTGTAAGCAGAGTTGTTAACTTAAATAGAGCACTTGAGGAACTAAAGAAAAATGGTTTTCTTGTTGTTGGCTTATCTGGAGATGGTCAAATATCTATCTCAAATTTTCAAGAAAAAGCACCTTTGGTAGTTGTAGTTGGCTCTGAAGATAAAGGTATTTCTTTGCTTACTCAAAAAAAATGCGATTTTATATTAAGTATTTCTCTTAAAGGCAAGACTTCAAGTTTAAATGCCTCTGTGGCAGCCGCCATATCCCTATTTCACTTGACAGGTAAATAATTTTATTGTGAATATTCAGTGTTTTAAAGACCACTAATATGTTGTTGTTTCAATATATTTATATGAATAATAAAAATTTATTGAATTTTCGCTTCAAAATTGTATAGTATTTAACAAGAATTGATGGTCAAACAGGCCAAAAAAATTGATTAGAAACTTTGGAAACAAACTCGGTTTAGCTTGGTGGGCTAAAATTGAGACAGATCAACCTCGTTGTACATACTGGTTCGGCCCATTTATTACTAAACGTAGTTTAAAAGAAGATATGTCTTCTTTCATTAAAGATCTTTCAAATGAAGGGTCTAAAAATATTAAATACAGTTTTGTACGTTGTAAAAAAGAAGAACCATTAACAATTTGATAATTTTGATTTTAAGAAACAAATTAAGAAATGAATTTTAATTCTTTAAGAAAAGAAATTATTAGCAATAATGCTTCTGTTAAAGAATTAGTTAATGATATATTTGCCAAAATCGATCATAAAGATCCTGAAATTAACTCATTTATTTGTACCACAAAAGATAATGCTATCGCGCAAGCAGAGAACATTGATAAATTAATTCAAAATAAAGAAGAACTGCCTCCTCTCGCGGGGATACCAATAGCAATAAAGGATAATATTTGCACCAAAGGAGTTGCAACAACTTGTGCAAGTAAAATGCTCAAAAGCTTTGTAGCGCCTTATGAATCAACAGCTTCGAGTAAATTATTTTCTTCAGGGGCAATTTGTTTAGGAAAAACAAATTTAGACGAATTTGCAATGGGCAGTTCAACGGAAACTTCTGTATTTGGTGTTACTTCAAATCCTTGGGATATTAATAGAGTGCCTGGAGGCAGTTCAGGCGGTAGTGCTGCTTCAGTTTCCGCTGGATTTTGTGCAGCTGCTATAGGTTCTGATACAGGAGGATCAATTAGGCAACCAGCTTCTTTTTGTGGCGTCGTAGGTCTTAAACCTACATATGGCAGAGTTAGCAGATGGGGACTTGTAGCATTTGCTAGCAGTCTTGATCAAATTGGCCCAATTACAAATACTGTCTCAGATGCAGCTGAAATTCTTTATTCAATTTCTGGTAAAGACCCTTTTGACTCAACATGTCTTGATAAGCCAGTACCAAACTATTTGACTGACTTAAATAAATCTATAAAGGGCTTAAAAATTGGAATAATTAAAGAGTGTTTTGAACACCCAGGGCTTAATCCAGAAGTTAAGGAATCTGTTCTTTCTGGAGTTGATAGGTTCCAAGCTTTAGGTGCTGAAATTATCGAAGTTAAATGTCCTAGATTTAACGATGGAATTGCGACATATTATGTCATTGCACCATCTGAAGCATCCGCTAATTTAGCTAGATATGATGGCGTTAAATATGGCTACAGATCGGATGAAGGTTCAAATCTTATAGATATGACTTCAAAAAGTAGAGCTGAAGGTTTTGGAGATGAGGTACAAAGAAGAATTTTGATAGGTACTTATGCTTTGTCAGCTGGATACAGTGATGCCTATTACAAAAAGGCACAAAAAGTTAGGACACTTATAAGAAAAGATTTTGATAATGCTTTTAAGAAAGTAGATGTTTTATTAACTCCAACTTGCCCAACAACTGCTTTTTTGAAGGGAGATTTTGCCAATGATCCGCTTTCAATGTATTTGTCTGATCTATTAACTGTCCCTGCTAATTTAGCAGGTCTCCCAGCAATCAGTATTCCTTGTGGTTTTGATACTAAAGGATTACCTATAGGAGTGCAATTAATAGGCAATGTGCTAGAGGAAGATAGAATATTGAATGCCGCACATATCTTTGAAATTGATGCTCAGGTAATTAAGAAAAGACCTTTATTTTAAATTTGTATTAATAATTAATTTGTAATCACAAAGTATAGATCTTTTAGAAATCTTCTCTATCTTATATATATAAATTATTTGGATATGGCTTTCGTTCCGCTTCATAATCATAGTGACTACAGCTTACTTGATGGTGCCAGTCAAATTTCAAAAATTGTAGAGAGAGCCTGTGATCTTGGGATGGATTCTATTGCTCTCACAGATCATGGAGTTATGTATGGTGTTCTTGATTTAGTCAAGAAGTGTAAAGAGAAAGGTATAAAGCCAATTATTGGTAATGAAATGTACGTGATTAATGGTTCTATTGATGATCCTCAACCAAAAAAAGAAAAAAGATATCATTTGGTGGTGTTAGCAAAAAATTATACTGGTTATAAGAATCTAGTGAAGTTGACAACAATTAGTCATTTAAATGGGATGAGAGGTCGAGGTATTTTTTCAAGACCATGTATTGATAAATCTCTTTTAAGCAAATATAGTGATGGTCTAATAGTTTCTACAGCTTGTCTTGGTGGAGAGATACCTCAAGCTATCTTAAAAGGTAGATTAGACGTAGCTGAAGATATAGCTCTTTGGTATAAAAAATTATTTGCAGATGACTTTTATCTAGAAATACAAGATCACGGCTCTATTGAGGATAGAATTGTTAACGTTGAATTAATAAAAATTGGGAAAAAGAACCAAATAAAAGTCATCGCCACCAACGACGCCCACTACTTATCAAGTATGGATGTTGAAGCTCATGATGCTTTACTTTGTGTATTAACAGGAAAACTAATAAGTGATGAAAAAAGATTGAGATATACCGGTACAGAATATATTAAAAGCGAAAATGAAATGCTTGAACTTTTTAAAGACCATATTGATGATAAATCAATTATTGAGGCAGTGAATAATACAGTAGAAATTTCTCAAAAAGTTGAAGTATTCGATTTGTTTGGTAATTATAGAATGCCCAAATTTCCCCTTAATGAAGATAAAGATTCATTTTCTTTTCTAAAACAATTATCAAACGAAGGTCTTTTAAAAAGACTTAAAAAAAATGATCTTGCAGAAGTTGATGAGAACTACAAAGAAAGACTAGCTTCCGAATTAAAAATTATAAAAGATATGGGTTTCCCAGATTATTTTTTGGTTGTTTGGGACTACATCAAATTTGCTAGGGACAACTCTATTCCAGTAGGACCAGGTAGAGGTTCTGCAGCAGGCTCACTAGTAGCTTATGCACTTCAAATCACAAATATAGATCCTGTCGAGCATGGATTGTTATTTGAGAGATTTTTAAATCCAGCAAGAAAGTCTATGCCAGATATTGATACCGACTTTTGTATTGATAGGAGAAATGAAGTTATTGATTATGTCACTAATCGTTATGGAGAGGATAAAGTTGCGCAAATAATTACTTTCAATAAAATGACCTCTAAGGCGGTTTTAAAGGATGTTGCAAGGGTTCTAGATATACCGTACGGAGAGGCGGATAAATTGGCTAAGTTAATACCAGTTGTAAGAGGGAAACCTTATAAACTAAATGAAATGATTGATAAAAATTCTCCTAGCAATGAGTTCAGAGACAAATATATTAATGATAATAGGGTAAAAAAATGGGTTGATTTGGCTTTGAGAATTGAAGGAACTAATAAAACATATGGAGTTCATGCTGCTGGAGTTGTTATCGCATCAGATCCTCTCGACGAACTTGTACCTCTTCAAAGGAATAATGAAGGACAAATAATTACCCAATATTCTATGGATGATATCGAATCACTTGGATTATTGAAAATGGATTTCTTGGGTCTTAAGAATCTCACCATGATTGAAAAGACAGTTTCTCTTGTTAATAAATTCTCCGGAAAGAAAATAAATATCGATGAGTTACCGCAAAATGATAGTAAAACCTTTGAGCTTATTGGGAGAGGAGATCTTGAAGGTATTTTTCAGCTTGAATCTTCCGGTATGAAACAGGTTGTTAAGGATTTTAAACCTAACTCTCTAGAGGATATTTCGTCCATACTGGCTCTTTATAGACCTGGTCCTCTTGATGCGGGTCTCATTCCTAAATTTATAAATCGAAAAAATGGGAAAGAAAAGATTGATTTCCCTCATCCTTTTATTAAGTCAATTCTTACTGAAACATATGGAATTATGGTTTATCAAGAGCAAATCATGAAAATTGCTCAAGACCTAGCTGGCTATTCTTTAGGTGATGCTGATTTACTTCGAAGAGCAATGGGGAAAAAGAAAGTGTCTGAGATGGTGAAGCATAGGAATATTTTTGTAGAAGGTTCTATGAAGAAAGGTGTAAATGAAAAATTAGCTAATGACCTTTTTGATCAAATGGTTTTATTCGCAGAATATTGTTTTAATAAAAGTCACTCAACTGCTTATGGTGCAGTAACTTATCAAACTGCATTTTTAAAAGCCCATTTTCCTGTTGCATATATGGCAGCCCTTCTAAGCGTAAATTCTGGCTCTAGCGACAAGATGCAAAGATATATTTCTAATTGTTATTCTATGGGAATAGAAGTTATTTCACCAAGCATTAATTTTTCTGGTGTTGATTTCACTATTAAGAATAATCAGATTTTATTCGGGTTATCTGCAATTAAGAATTTAGGAGATTCTGCAATAAGAAATATAATTGAAAACCGAAATAGTTTTGGAAAATTTAAGTCACTAGCAGATTTGTGCGATCGTTTGCCTTCTAATGTTCTTAACAAAAGAAGTCTTGAATCTCTAATTTATTGTGGAGCACTAGATGAGTTTTCAATTGATAATAATAGAGCTCAATTATTGTCAGATCTCGAAAATGTTATTGAGTGGGCCTCTTCAAGAAATCGTGATAGGTTATCCGGGCAAGGAAATCTATTTGATTCTAAAGAAGAATTTTCTAATGTTGCTTTTTCAGATTCACAGTTAACTAAGGTTGAGGATTATTCACTTATTGAGAAGTTAAAGTTAGAAAAACAGCTATTAGGCTTTTATTTATCTGATCATCCTCTAAAGCATTTAACTAAGCCAGCAAAACTTATATCTCCTATAAGCATTTCGCATTTAGAAGAAACAAAAGATAGAACAAAAGTCTCTTTAGTTGGAATGATTCCTGATTTGAAGCAAATTACAACGAGAAAAGGAGATAGGATGGCCATAGTTCAGCTAGAAGATCTTTCAGGAAGTTGCGAAGCAATAGTTTTTCCAAAAACCTATGTAAGATTATCAGAATTTCTTCTGACGGATACAAGATTATTGGTCTGGGGAACAATTGATAAAAAAAGTGAAAAGACTCAATTAATAATTGATGATTGTAGAGAAATCGATAACCTTAAATTGCTAATTATTAATCTTGAAAGTTCTCAAGCATCAGATGTAAGAGTACAAAATACTTTGAGAGACTGTTTAATTAAATTTAAACCAGATAAAGGTAGATGTGGAATAAAGATTCCAGTTTTAGCTGCAGTAAGAAATAAAAATAGTGTTACTTACGTTAAATTTGGTGAACAATTTTGTGTTGGTGATATACAGGGAGCATGCAAATTATTAGAAGATAAATCATTTCAAGTTAACTTGAAATCTTTAGTTTCCTAGATTAACTTTTATTCTCGAAATTTTGAGTTGCGGGTTTGAAGGCTGCTTTTGCACGTTGTATGTTCATTGGAATATTTTCAATACCAAAAAAAGATCCAGGCTCTTTATCCCAACTAGCCGATAATATCCCAAAACTTAATCCTGCTAGACCTAACAAGAAAAACAATGCTGAAATAGCTATTGTTGATGAAGGAGGTATTTCGGCAATATTTCTTGTAACTATAATGTAGCTAACAACAAAAACCGACATTCCTAATATTGTCGGTATTCCTGCTGTAAAAAATATTCTTCTTGCCATTCTGTCAGCAACATATTTGGGTATCCCACTTGATGGTCTCTTTGGGGTAGTTATATTGTTAGATGGTTTTTCTAGATTGGCAAAAGCAGTTTTATCAGAATAATTTTTTTTCTTTTTAATTTGTGTCTTTTTTTTTGATTGCTTTTTTTTCATTAATTGAAATCATCCTCTGATTCCAATTTTCTTTACTAGTTCTTGATATTTTTGAACGTTTTTGTCTTTTATATATGATAGTAATCTTTTCCTTTTACCAATCATTTTTAATAATCCTTGCCTTGAAGAGAAATCATGAATGTTTCCTTGGAGGTGGTCACTTAATTTCGATATTCTTTTAGAGAGCATTGCCACCTGAATTTCAACTGAACCTGTATCAGTTGGATGTACTTGATGAGTATCAATCAGCTTCTGTTTTTCGGCTGTACCTAATGACATAAAATTTATATTACTTCTTTTATAATACTACGTCATCTAGCTAAATTACTATTTTCCTTATCTAGGAAATTCATAGCTAATTTCAATAAACTTTCAAATGATAAATTATTTTCTTTTTTTTCAAGAAGATTTATTTCTTTAAGAATAATTGGCAAAATAGTCTTTATTTCTTTGTTTTTGTAATTTAATGATTGAAGGGTTAATTCAAGGTCCTCCATCAGTTTATGAATTTCTGGATCCTTAATCTCTAATTCATGTCTGATTTTTTCTTCTTCAAATAGTATTTCACTTTTAAATTTATTTTTTAATTCTAAAATTAATCGATCACTCATTTTTTGTCCTATACCAGGTACGGAAGAAATTAATTTCTTGTTCTGTGTTTTTATTGCATTGATTACTTCTTTAATAGAAAATTTATTTAATATCCCCATACTAATTTGAGATCCAACGCCTCGAATACTTAAAATTTCAATAAAAAAATTCTTCTGTTCCTTTGATGTAAATCCAAATAATAAATCTGAATCTTCTTTCTTAATATGTTTTACCCAAAGAGTTATATTTTTATTCGATATCTGATTTGTTTTTAATTTGAGAAAGAGGGTTTCTAGTATCTGTATTTCGTATCCTAATCCTTGACAATTTATTAAAATAAAAAATTTTTGATTAGTTTGCCATAATTCAACCAAATCTCCATTTATCCAACTAATCAATTAACCACCATCCACCTGACATCCAATTAGCGCTCCTGCTGTCCCGCCAGCAGGTACAGCCCAAAATCGGTCTTTACCTCTAGAGGAGGATAGTGCTATTCCAGCACCAAGAATACCTCCAATAACAGATCCTTCACTACAGTCATTATCATCTATTTTTTCAGCTTTGCTTTGACCTCCACAAGGTATTACAACGTCTACTTCATAACTTTTTACGTAGCCTGGATTTGATTTGGTTCCAGGAATATACTCCTCTCTGTACTCAGTTCTTGTACAAGTTACTGACTTTGGGGTTGTTGCACTAACTTGAACAATAGGATAAAAACAAAATAATAAAGCTAAATAGAAAAATTTCACTTTTTTTTATAATTTAATACTTATATTCTATGTCCTTTTGATTATTTTGGTAGTAGATATGATAGTTCCTAATAAAACTAGTGATGCGCCTAATAAAAAATTTAAGTTTATTATTTCACTAAAAAACAAAATCCCCCAAATTGATCCGAATAAAACTTGTAAATAATTAATTGTTGATGCTTCAGATGCAGGTAAATTTTTTAATCCTATAGTTAAGAAAGTCTGACCTAATTGAGTAAATAAGCCAATCCCTATTATCCAAACTAATTCACTCCAATTTGGTGTAACCCAATTGATTAATACAATTGGTAATAGAGTTATAAAAGAAACAAGTGGAAAATATTCAATAATTACATAAATATCTTCAGTAAATAAAAGTTTTTTTACTGTAACGTAGGCCAATGCGGTGCAAATTGCTCCAAGAAATGCTATTGAAATCGTAATATTTTCAACTTCAACGTTTATATTTGATAATTGGCTTGGATTCAATATTATTAATATTCCAATCCAGCCAATAATTAAAGCAAAAATTATATTATGAGTTATTTTTTCATTTATAAATATGCCAGCAAATATAGATATAAAAATAGGATATGTGTACTGAATTACTGTTGATACACTAAGAGGCATATTTCTTATCGCATAAAAAATACAAACTAAAGCTAAAGTTCCTAAAAAACCTCTTAAAATAAGTAATGGTCTATTTTTGCCCCAGGGATTTATATTTTTAATATTAATTATGAATAATGTAATTATTAAACTTAACAATGATCTGAATAAAACTAATTCATAAATAGGTATCCTTTTATCAATATTTTTTACGCACAAAGTCATCAAACTGAAGAAGAATGAGGCAAATACCAAATTATACTTATTCATTGAATTAAATTTTTTTTCTAATTCTTCGATATTCATCATTAAAAAAATAGTTTTTTTGTGAAATTAAGTAGATTCTTATTTGATTTTGACCTATAACATATAAATTATTATTTATTTTTTTATAAAATCTCAATGGTTCATTCTATACATCCAAGAACTATTCAAGAGGTTAAGGAAAAAGCAGATATTGTTGACGTTATATCTGAACATATTGTTCTTAAGAAGAAAGGCAAAGAATTCGTTGGGATTTGTCCTTTTCATGATGATACTAAGCCATCTATGACAGTATCACCAAATAAACAATTCTATTATTGTTTTTCTTGTGGTGCTGGTGGTAACTCTATTAAATTTTTAATGGAATTTACTCGTGCAAATTTTTCTGATGTTGTGCTTTCTCTTGCTAAGAAGAATAATATTAATGTTGAAAATCTTGAGGGTCCCCAACTAGAAGCTCATAAAAAACAATTATCTAGAAAGGAGGAGCTTTATAAAATATTAAGAGTCACGAAAAATTGGTTTAAGTCTCAATTAAGAAATTCTCTAGGTGTTGGAGCTATGAAATATTTAACAAACAATAGAAACTTGAGTAATAAAATTATTGATGACTTTGAATTAGGTTTTGCCCCAAATTCATGGAATGATTTATTTAACTATCTATCCAAGGTTGAAAAATTTCCTATTAAACTAATATTGGCTTCAGGTCTTGCAATTTCTAAGGATAATTCTGACAAGATTTATGATCGTTTTAGAAATAGATTAATCGTTCCAATACTTGATATGCAGGGTCGTGTAGTTGCCTTTGGTGGAAGATCACTTGATGGACAGGAACCCAAATATCTTAATTCTCCTGAATCAGAGATATTTGAAAAAGGGAAAATGTTGTTTGCATTTGAAAAAGCATCTAGCAACATAAGAAAAAAAGATAAAGCTATTATTGTTGAAGGATACTTTGATGTAATTTCTCTTCATTCAAAAGGTATTACTAATTCTGTAGCTTCCCTAGGCACCGCATTAAATAAATATCAAATTTCTCAACTATGTAGATGTACAGATAATAAAAATATAATATTGAATTTTGATTCTGATAATGCAGGTATATTAGCTACAAAAAGAGTAATAAAAGAAGTCGAAAGCTTATCTCTCCATGATCAAATTAATCTTAAGATACTTCAACTTAATGATTTTAAAGATCCTGATGAATTTTTGAATAGTCATACTCCAGAAGATTATTTTAATCTAATTGATAATTCATCCTTTTGGATTGATTGGGAGATTGATCATATCTTTAAAGATAAAGATTTAACTAAGTCTGAAAATTTCCAGAGTGTTATTTCTTCATTGGTAAAATTGTTGAGCAAATTACCTCAATCAACAACAAGAACTCATTACTTACAAAAAGTTTCCGAACGATTGAGTAAGGGACAAGCAAGGTTAGCGATACAGTTCGAACAAGATTTAAGAAATCAAGTTAAGGGATTTCGTTGGCATGGTAGATCAAGAAAATTTGAACAGCCAAATGAAATTTCTCGGCGTGAGAAAAACGAATCGGAAATAATCTTTTATTATTTGCACTGTCCTGATCTTAGGTTATTTATTCGCGATGAATTTCTCAAAAGAGAAATTAATGGTTTTAATACTTATCATATTCAAAATTTATGGGATGCTATTTCAAAAATTGAAAAAAATAATTTAGGTTTAAATTATTTAAATGAATTGAAAGAATCTAATAGTAAAAATCTTCAAAAAGAGTTTTTTGCTATTGACTTGATTTCACTTCTTACTGATCACTTGGCTCTTTATAATCCTGAATTATCAAATAAAATTAATAATTTTGTTAATCCAAATGAGTTGTTTTTAACATTGCTTAGTAATCCTAAAGATAATTTACTTGGTACTTTATCACTTCTTGAAAAATATAATTCTTTAAAAAGATGTAGACACTTGATTGAATCTTGGGGATCACAAAGATTAAAAACTTTGGAAAATTGTATTTCTATTTTAATTGATAATCCTTCTTCAGGTTACTCAGAGACTAATAAAGAGATAGATGATCTCTTTAAGGATTTAAACTCTGATGCGATTAAATTTCAGGAATTATATTACTTAGAAAGACGACATATAAGTTTTTTAGATAAACAACGCTGTGGTAATTTTATTGCTAGTTAACATATTTTATTTATAGGCAGTATTTTTTAATCATATTTTTTACCTTTTTGGGCTTGTCTTCAAGAATATAAGCTTCTACTTCTTTTTCATAAGTTCCAGAAAAATTGGAAATAGAGAACTCTAATGATTTCCTCTTACTTTGATTTAATTTAGCTTCTAAATTTTTTATATCCCCTACGGTCTTATTGTTGTTACATTTTTGTATAGCATGAGTAGCTTCATGTCTTAATGCTTTTCTTATTGCTAATTTTGTTTTGAAGTTGTCTTTATTTGGTCGCTGCTTTTCATTTCTATAATTTGTTTTTCTTTTTGCATTTTCAGTACAAATTATTATTTTATTTTCTACAAAATTATGTAGTCCTTTTATTTCTTTATTTAAGAGACATTCAATTTTATTTTCTTCAACTTCATAGTTTGCTTTTATTAATAAGTCAAGAATCTCTTTATCTAATTTGCTTAAAAATATAATAAATTCCATTTTATTTTTTTTACCTTACTATAGTTGGGATCTGTTCTATATCAGTTGTAGATGAGCGACTTAAGAAATTCTTATTCATCGTCCAACTTTTTGGAGTTTTTGTAATAGCCCATGTAATTGCATTGTTATTAAATTTTTTATTTAATAAATCAATAGTTCTCATGAGAATTGCTGATTTTTTTAGGTCTTTCTGAGATTTGTAATTGATAACTGATTGCTGTAAATATTCGCTATTAGTTAAATCCTGCATTAAAACACCAGCTTTTGAAAATTTATATTCGGGATTATAAATTTCTTTAGATAATTCAACTACTATTTTTAAAATGCTGTTTGTGTCGTCTGTTGCATTTGTGAGTTTTCTATGAGCACTTCTTTGATAATTTTGACTTGAATATTTACTGGTTCTTGCAAATACTCTAATATTAGATGATTGCAAATTCTGACTTCTCATTTTTTCAGATGCTTTTATTGCATGAGACGCTAGTGCTTGAGTTAAGTCTTCTAATTTTGTGACAGGAGTACCGAAACTCCTGCTTACCTGAATTTCTTTTTTTGATTTCTTGTTTTTTTCTATAGGCAGACATTTATAACCTTTCAGTTCTAATTGCAATCTTTTTCCTACTATGCCTAGTTTCTTGGTGATTTCATTTTCTTCCATATCTCTTAATTCTTTCGCATTCTTAATACCTTTACTTTGTAACCAATTAGAGGTTTGTTTACCAACTCCCCATATCTTATCTACACTAATTCTTTTTAAATAATTATTCTCATTTCTGGTTCTAGCCAAATCAAATATTCCAGCTGAATAATCAATATTTTTAGCTAATTTATTAGCAATTTTTGCTCTTACTTTATTTTCTCCTATTCCTACTGTTATGGTAATCCCTAGATTCTGATATATTAATGATCTTATGTTTCTTGCCCAAGGATATAGATTTTTATCATTAGGTCTAGAAATTGAGACAAATGCTTCGTCAATAGAATAAATTTCTATTTCTTCACAGTAGTTTTTTAATAAATTCATTAGTCTTCTGCTCATATCGCCGTAAAGCGAGTAGTTTGAGCTTAAGACTGCTACATCTAATTTATTTAATTTTTCTTTGATCTTAAAATAAGGGGTTCCCATTTTAATTTTTAAAGCGCGCGCTTCAGGACTTCTCGCAATGATACATCCATCATTATTAGATAAAATTACTACTGGTTTATTTCTCAAATTAGGATTAATATTTTGCTCACATGACGCATAAAAATTATTAGCATCTATGAGAGCTATAGCATCATTACTTGAAATTCTCATAAATAGCTATGTATTGAATAAATAACCACTCCCCATATCTGTACATCAATATGGTTTTTAAAGCTAAAATCAGGATAATTATGATTTTCTGCTTTTAAATATAATTCATCATTTTTTATAGATAATCTTTTTATTGTAAATTCCCCGTCTATCATTGCAATGACAATATCCCCTGGCTTGGCTATTAAACTCTTGTCTACTATTATTAAATCTTTATCTTTAATTCCTGCATTTATCATTGATTCACCTTTAACTCTAAGAAAAAAAGTGCTAAACGGATTAGATATTAAATGTTCATTTAAATCAATATTTTCTTCCGTATAATCATCTGCGGGAGAAGGAAATCCTGCAGATACCGAATCATTTAATAAGGGGATTTTGAACCTTTTAGTAGTTGAATCAAAGGAATCCAAGACTTAGATTAATAGTATATATGTACTATACAATAAAAATTAAAAAAATAGTTAGTTATTAAAGTTTTATAGATTAATTTTAGATTAAATCTAATCTTTTTAAGAACGATGGTAAGGGGAATTGTTAGATATAGAAATAGCTCTATAGATTTGCTCGATTAAAATTAATCTAGCTAATTCATGAGGAAAAGTTAAAGGAGACAAACTTAGTATAAGATCTGAATTTTTTTTTATATCTGAACTTATTCCATCAGTATCACCGATTAAGAAATTAATTTTTTTATTTTTAAAACTTAAGAGAAAAGAACATAGTTCAACTGAATTAAACTGCTTCCCTTCTTCACTTAGGCAGATAATAATATTGTTATTAGATTTAAGATTATTTAAATTAAAAGTCTTTAACTCATTAATGATAAGTTCAGGCATTCTTTTTTTGTATTGATTAATTCCATCTCTAATCCAAAGTTTCTTTATTTTACCGATAGCGTAAATTGTTAATCTATTACTTTGAAGCATAAGTAAATATTAAAACTAATTATTCATCAAGAAGATAATCAAATTCATCATATAATTCCTCTTCGGTTGTTAATTTCTTAGAAAAATTAGCTTTTCTAGAATTAATATTAATTTGATTAAGCTCACTTTTTCTTAGTGAATTATTAACGTTAGAAGTTTCTTCTAAAGATTCTGAATTATCAATTAACGAATAAAAAATTTTATTGGGATCTTGTGAATTAAGTGGATTAGAGATTAAATTATCTTTGTTAGATATATTTGTATAATTACTGATATTTTTACTTTCGTTATTTGAATTTTTATTTTTTTTTAATTTATTGAGTTTATCTAAATTTTTTTTTGATAAGCCCATGATATAGAGTATTAAATAAATTCATATTTAATTTAAACATATTATTTATCTTTTAGATGAATTCTAAAAACTATCATCAAAAAAAAAGATTTGGACAACACTGGTTGGTAAATAAAAAAATATTAGAAAAAATTAAAGAAATTGCTGTTCTTAATGAAAATGACTTTATTTTAGAAATTGGTCCAGGTAAAGGAGCTTTAACATCTAAGTTATTAGATTCAAAAATTAAAAAATTACATGCGATTGAATTAGATAAAGATTTAATAAATTTATTAAATGATAAATTCAATAATAATGATAAGTTTTCACTTCAGCAGGGAGATATTATTACTGTAAATTTAGATTCGATTAATGAGAAGATTACAAAAGTGATTGCAAATATTCCTTACAATATAACTGGCCCAATATTGGATATTTTTATAGGGCGATTGGGTGTTATAAGAAACTATAATTACGAAAAAATAATTTTTTTAATGCAGAAAGACGTTGTAGAAAGGATTTTGTCAAAAGAAGGAAGTCCTAATGCTGGTGCGCTTAGTGTAAGAATGCAACTCTTATCAAAAATAAAAAAAATTTGCGATGTACCTCCTTCGTCATTTAGTCCGCCTCCAAAAGTTTTTTCTTCTTTAGTAGTTTTCGAACCAATTAAAAATGATTTAAGATTAAACATTAGTCTGGAAAAATATATAGATAAACTTCTTAGAATTTCATTTAATTCAAGAAGAAAAATGCTTAGAAATACTCTTAATTCAATACTTTCAAATGAAGAGATGAATGAATTATCTGAATCTTCAAAAGTTTGTTTTAATTTAAGACCACAAGATATTTCAATTGACCAATGGATTAAGCTTGCAGAAAATTGTATTAAAATTAAAAAATAAAATCTTTATGTATATGCAAGATTTAGCTAGAAGGAAAATTATCATAAAGTCTCCTGCCAAAATAAATTTGCACCTTGATGTTATTGGTAAAAGAGAGGATGGATTCCATGAGTTAGCAATGATTATGCAGAATATTGATCTTTCTGATTATTTAGAAATTCAAATTAATAATGAAGGTTTAATTAAACTTCAATCTGATTGTAATGATTTAAGCTTATCAAGCGATAACTTAATTGTTAAATCGGCAAATCTTTTAAAGAAAAAATTAAATATAAATTGCGGTGCGAATATATTTTTAAGAAAAAATATCCCAATTGGTGCAGGATTAGCTGGTGGATCAAGTAATGCAGCAGCAACATTAATTGGTCTTAATAAGTTATGGGATTTGAACTTAGATCAAGAAACATTATGTTCATTAGCATCAACTTTAGGATCTGATATTCCCTTTTTTATAAGTGGTGGTATTCAATTATGTTTTGGAAGAGGTGAAATTTTGGAGAAATTAGATTCAAACTTTGAATATGGAGTAATTCTTTTAAAAAATCCAAATGTATCAATTTCTACCGCTGAAACTTATAAAAAATATAGTAATAGATTTTGTGACCAATATCTTACTAATACTGAAATGATTGAGAAAATAAGAAAAAATTTAAGAGATAATGGTTTAAATGACTTATATTTTGATAACCAACATTTAACTATAAAAAATGATTTGCAGTTAGTTGTTGAAAATGACAATGATTCTGTAAAGCAGGCATTATATTTACTTTCTAAATTAGAGAATTGTCTGACATTTTCAATGAGTGGATCAGGACCTACATGCTTTGCACTCTTTAAGGATATAGAGACAGCTAAAAAAGAATTAAATGCAAATTCTAAATTATTTGAAGATAAAGGTTACGATTCATGGGTTTGCACTTTTCTTGAAAAAGGAATAACATTCATTTAAATTTTTTTATATAAAATTCTATTTTGGCTGATAATAGTAATGAGAAAATTGAAAAAAATATTCCCAAAAAAGGACCTTTAAATTTTATTGTTGGATCATTAACCAGTTTTTTATTATTTATATTTTTTTATTTTTTAAGTAATAAAATTGCAATTTATTTTTCAATACATAAACCATCTAATTCTTCTGAAATAGTCCAAAATATATCTTCTAGTATTAACACCTTAATAATTGGATTATCTTTTTTGCTAACCTTTTCTTTTGCCTTTATTGGCATTGGACTTTTTATTGTATTTATTCGCAGTTTTTTTCTGAAGAAAAGTTGAATTGCCAATATTATGAAAAAAATACTTTCTTTGAATGTCTTTACATGACCTAGGGCTTTTAATACTTTTGCTTTCACCCGGAATGATTTTGTCAATATTACTACTTATAACTTTTGCTGAAGGAGGATAAATTAATCAAAGTGGTAGGATTATATATGTGATTAATTAGGTAATTAATTGTGGCTGGAACATTATTATTCAATGCTTTGAAAGAGGCTATTGATGAAGAAATGGCAAATGACGTAAATGTTTGCGTTATGGGGGAAGATGTTGGTCAATATGGAGGATCTTATAAGGTAACTAAGGATTTATATGAAAAATATGGAGAGTTAAGAGTCTTAGATACTCCAATTGCAGAGAATAGTTTTACTGGTATGGCTGTGGGCGCAGCAATGACTGGTTTAAGACCAATAGTAGAAGGAATGAATATGGGTTTTTTGCTTTTAGCTTTTAATCAGATATCAAATAATATGGGTATGCTTAGATATACAAGTGGTGGAAATTATAAAATACCAGCAGTAGTTCGAGGACCTGGGGGAGTTGGTCGTCAACTTGGTGCTGAACACAGTCAAAGACTTGAAGCATATTTTCATGCAGTTCCGGGTATAAAAATTGTTGCATGTAGTACACCTACAAATGCTAAAGGTTTAATGAAAGCAGCTATAAGAGATGATAATCCGGTTCTATTTTTCGAACATGTTCTTCTATACAATTTGTCTGAAGAATTACCTGAGGGTGATTATACTTGCGCTTTAGATCAGGCTGACATTGTAAAAGAAGGTAAAGATATTACTTTGTTGACTTATTCAAGAATGCGACATCACTGCCTTAAAGCTGTTGAAGAATTAGAAAAAAAAAGAATAGATGTTGAGTTAATCGATTTAATAAGTTTAAAACCATTTGATATGGAAACCATCTCAAAATCAATAAGAAAAACAAATAAAGTAATTATTGTTGAAGAATGTATGAAGACTGGAGGTATTGGTGCAGAATTAATTGCCCTAATAACAGAAGAGTGTTTCGATGATCTTGATGCTCGACCAATTAGATTATCTAGTCAGGATATTCCAACTCCATATAATGGTAATCTTGAGAATTTGACAATAATCCAACCACGTCAAATAGTTGAAAAAGTTGAAGATTTAATTATTGGGAGTATATAAGCAATGAAAAGAAGGCAAGGTTGGCTTTTCTTTAATATATTTCTACTTACTTTATCTGTTTATCTATTAATAAATTATCCATTACAGTTGGGATTGGATTTACAAGGGGGTTCTCAACTTACACTACAAATTATTAAAGAGGAAGGTAAGGTAACAAGGGATGAACTTGAAGCAGTTAATTCGGTTATAGATAAACGTGTTAACAATTTAGGGGTTTCCGAGTCTAACTTACAAACCCTAGGTGGTGATCAATTGATTTTAGAATTACCTGGAGAACAGAATCCATTAGTTGCTTCAAGAGTTTTAGGTAAGACAGCTTTATTAGAATTTAAAACTCAAAAAGAAGGAACATCTACAGATTTAAAAACCCTGCAACTACAGAGATTGAATATTAAAGAATTAATTGAAGAATATTCCTCTGCAGAAAAAAGTCAATATGATGATAATCTCTTAAAAATTATTCAAGATGATCTTAATGAGATAGAGCAAGAATTAAATTTCTCATCTTCTAGCAATGATTTGTATGGGAAGTTAATTGAAATTAAAAAGTATGTTGATAAAGAAATTACAAATTTATTTATTAAAACAGATTTATCTGGTAAGGATCTTATTAATGCAGGAAGGAGACAAGAACAAACAAATAGTAATTGGGAAGTTTTATTAACTTTTAGTAATTCAGGAGGTGAAAAGTTTGCAGAAATTACAAAGTCAATTGCTGGTACTAATCAACTATTGGCTATCATTCTAGATGGCGAATCAATAAGTGAAGCCAGTGTTGGCAATCAATTTGCTAATACTGGTATTACAGGTGGTTCAGCAACAATAAGCGGTAATTTTAGTGCTGAAAATGCTAGAGAGTTAGAAGTTCAACTTAAAGGGGGTTCATTGCCATTGCCAATTGAAATAGTAGAAACTAACACTATAGGAGCTCTAATGGGATCCAATAATATTTCCAAAAGTCTTTATGCAGCTATTAGTGGATTAATTTTTGTTGGTATATTTATGATTTTTAATTATAGAATTTTAGGTTTTGTTTCAGTTCTTTCACTAGTACTTTATGGTTTCTTTAATTTAGCCCTATATTCCTTAATTCCAGTAACTTTGACTTTACCGGGAATATCTGGCCTTATACTTAGCATTGGTATGGCTGTTGATGCAAATATACTAATATTTGAGAGAATTAGAGAAGAATTATTTGATGGTAATACTCTTACAAGATCTATTGATAGCGGTTTTCAAAGAGCTAATTCATCCATAGTTGATGGCCATATTACAACTCTTCTAAGTTGTTTTGTATTGTTTTTATTAGGAACAAATTTTGTTAAAGGTTTTGCGGCAACATTAGGTATTGGAGTCTTAATAAGCTTGTTTACATCATTAAATTGTTCTAAAACTATTTTGCGATTTTTTACAACATATCAAACTTTAAGACAAAAAAATCTCTATCTTCCCA
Source organism: uncultured Prochlorococcus sp. (assembly GCA_902539115.1). Taxonomy (GTDB): domain Bacteria; phylum Cyanobacteriota; class Cyanobacteriia; order PCC-6307; family Cyanobiaceae; genus Prochlorococcus_A. Next base: position 38,166 of record CACBHP010000004.1, read on the forward strand.
GGAATAATTTTTCAAATTAAATTTTTTTATTTCTAATTTTCTCATGAAATACAATCTTGAACTAATAAAAAATAAAAAAAAGATAATTGGTTTTTCAACTATTCTTATATTGTTAAGTCTCTTAGGGATTTTATATTCTACTTTTAATACTTCTTATAAGAAACCTATAAATTTAGGGATGGATTTTGTTGGGGGAAATGAACTAAGAATAGAAAGAGTTTGTGAAGAAGAATGTTCTAATTTTTCTCCTGATTCAGTTTTAGAAAAGTTAAGAGAGAATTCTAAAAATAAAAACGTTTTAAATAATATTAAATTACAATTCCAAAATAATAATAAATTAATTTCAATAAGAACCCCTTATTTGAGTATCGAAGAATCGAATAATCTTATTAATAATCTTGATAATATTGTTGGGCCTCTAAATTATGAGAGTAAGGATTCAAGATTAATAGGTCCAAAGCTTGGGAAAAGATTACTCTCTAATTGTGTTACTTCATTGTTAGTTTCTTTATTTGCAATATCTTTATATATAACAATTAGATTTGATAAAAATTATGCATTATTTGCACTATTAGCTTTATTCCATGATTTATTAATTGTTTTCGGTATATTTTCCTGGTTGGGAATTATATTATCTGTCGAGGTAAATAGTTTATTTGCTGTGTCATTGTTAACTATTGCCGGTTATTCTGTAAATGATACTGTTGTTATATTCGATAGAATTCGTGAGAATTTAAAATTAAGGAATGAAGGCTATAACGAAACTATTCAATTATCGGTTAACGAATCATTTAGAAGGACAACGTTTACCAGTATTACAACCCTTTTCCCTTTATTAAGCATAATTCTGTTTGGATCTTACTCACTATTTTGGTTTTCATTGGCCTTATCTTTAGGAATTGTAGTTGGAAGTTATTCAAGTATTTTATTGGCTCCATCTTTGTTGCTGAAAGACTGAGCTTAACCTTCTAATTTTATGAAATTAAATTACTATTTGATAATTTTATTTTCTTTAGTTTTAATAGATATTTCTACTGAGTTAAGAATATTATTTGATCATTTTACTTTTAGTTCATTATATTTTGCTATTGGTAAACATCCTTTAGCTTTCTTTATGCTTTTTTCATATCCATATTTATATAAAAAATTAATTAAGTAGTTTTTAAATATCTTTCAATGATTCTTTTATTATAACCTGTATTACTACAGCTAATGGAAGAGATAGAATTAAGCCCAATGGACCAAAAATGAAGGTGAATCCAAATTGTGAAATTAATGTTAGGCCAGGAAGTAAGTTTGCTTTTTTCTTCATTATAGATGGCATTATTATATAGCTTTCAATATTTTGTATGATTACATATGCGCCTAATACGGCCAGTGGCTTCCAAAAATTATCAAGTATTGCAATTGAGATAGGAAATATACCACTGATAACTGGACCTATATTAGGAATTACATTAAGAACCATTGCTATTAAAGCATTTGAGACAACATATTTGACATCTAAGATAGATAAAACTATTAATGATAGTAAACCTACTGATAACGAGCTTATGACCATAGAAAAGGTCCAATTTGCTAGAGCAATATTACATTTTTCCAGAATATTTCTAAATTTGTTACGGTAATTTTTTGGTATTAATAGAAGTATATTTTCTTTATATTGTTTTGGTTCAATAGAAATCATCAAACTAACAGCTAATACGAATATTAATTTCAAAAGTCCTGAACCGAGATTTCCCGCTATATTTATTAAATTCTTAAAACTTTCTTGAATAGCTTTTGCAATAGTTGAGACATCTGGAATGGTAACTACATTATTTATAAGATTGAATATGTCTATTACGTTTTCTGATTTTTCGCCATAAAACAGGTTATTCAGTTTGTTCAGATTCGTATTAATTAAAATATTTATTTTTGATAAACCATTTGGAATATCAACAAGTATTTCGTTGAATTCTTTTATGAACGGGGGCAATACAAGAATAAAAATAGTAAATACTATTACTGATATAACAGTTAATACAAGAAACAAAGAAAGTGATCGAGGAATTTTCAATCCCTTTTGCATTTGATTACATAAATTACATACAATATTTGAAATTACTAAAGAACAAATTATTAGAAGGAGAAAATCCCTTAAAGTCCATATTATTAGCGAAGTGATTAATATTACTACTAACTTGAAATATGATGAACTACTCAATTTTCAAAGAATTCTACTTCTTTTCAGAATATCCTAATCCATTTGATTTGGCATAACTATTTGCAAACCTCATAAATCTATCAAAGTCTGATGTGTTCTTCCAAATATAAACTGCTTCTAAAAATAAGGGTTCTCCATCAACAAACTTTACTTTGACTTCCCTAGTTAGTATTTCACCTTCGGAATCAATCATACGCATACCTGTGATTTCACCATCTGTAATTGAAGATAAAGCCTGAGGTTTTTCGAACAAAAATAATGCTTGGCCGGTGGTACCATCTTTACTCCTAGTAAGTCTTATTTCAGGAACTACTGGTTCATCTGTTCCCTCATAAAATTGTATTTTTGCAGTTTTATTTGCTGTCATAATGTTCAGTTAATAATTTTTTATCTTAGGAAATATTTTTCAGATTCGTTTGTAATTATTTTATAAAAGATTATTTATTAACTCTAGAATCCTTTCATCATATTTTTTGTCTGTTAAATCTAATAACTTTATATTAGTTTTGCCAACCTTTTCAAATTCATAACACTTATCGTAGTAATCTAGAACTGATCTGCAAACTAAGTCCCATTTCTCATTATTTATTGATTCCAGAGCTATTTTTGTTCTTTGCGGTCCTAATCTTTTTTTTATCCTTAATACAGATTCTTGGAGTTCCTCTTTCTTAAAAACACTATAGGTATCTATCAACTCATCTAACCTGTTAGATTCGCTTCTTAAAATTTCAATTCTCTTAGAATGTTTCATCTGATTGAATAATTCATGAGGAATCTTACATTTACCTATATTTGCACTTTCAGCTTCTACAAAAATATTATTAGAACATTTAAAAGAGTTTAATTTTTCTGCAATATTATTTTCAAATTGTTCATTTGAAGGTTGTTCTTTCATTCCTAAACCTCCAAATGTACTTCCTCTATGACAAGCAAATCCTTCAAGATCAATAGTTTGATATTTATATTTATCTAGTAATGATAATAATCTTGTCTTCCCTGTTCCTGTTTTTCCGCCAATAACTACTATATTCAACTTTTTTGAGAAACTATCTAATACCCATCTTCTATATATTTTGTATCCTCCCCTAAGTGTTATTGGATTTAACTTATATTTTTCTAGTAACCAAGCAATACTTTGTGAACGCATTCCTCCTCTAGAGCAATATATTCTGACAAGAAATTCATTATTTTTATTAATAATAGTTTTATAAGACTCAATACTCATGAATAAATTATCCAGAAGTAATTCCATTTTTTTTTCAAAAAATTTTAATCCCTCTATGACTGCTTTTTCTCTTCCTTCTTTTTTATAAATCGTGCCAATTATAGATCTCTCATCATTATCAAATAGTGGAATGTTAATAGATTTAGGCAGGTGTCCTTTATAATATTCACTCGGGCTTCTAACATCTATTAGTGGTCCTTTAAAACTTCTAAATTTCTCTAGTTCTTTTCTTTTGAAATACATGGATAGTTTTTATTTTTTTAGATTGATTTTTTAAAATGAATAACAAAGGACAAGATAACAATAACAATGCTACATTAGATCTGATAAAAAAATTTGTAGATTCCAATCAAAGAAAAAGAATAAATTCATTAACTCAAATAGAATCTGAAGTCGACAATATTTTTAATCTTGGCCCTTCGATGTTTGATATCTTTGATAGTGAAGGAGATGACTGGGCTGCTGGCTGGATATTGCAAGTCTTAAAAAAGTTTAAGCCTGAATTCTTTGAAAACTCTAAATTTAATAATTGGTATAATACATATTCAGATAATGATATCAATTATGAAGATTTGCAATTGATGTTGGTTGAGCAAAAATTTGAAGAGGCAGATAGATTAACAAGTTCCTATTTACGAAAATTAGCTGGAAAATTAGCTGAAAAACGTGGATATGTTTTCTATAGTGAAGTTAAGAACATGTCAGGTAAAGATCTAGAAACTATAGATAGATTATGGATTATTTATTCTACAGGTAGATTTGGATTCTCAATTCAGGCAAAGATATTAAAATCAGTAGGTAAAAAATATGAATTAATGTGGCCGAAAATAGGTTGGAAAAAAGAGGGTTTATGGACTAGATACCCTGGATCTTTTTGCTGGTCATTGGAAGCTCCTGATGGACATATGCCTTTAATAAATCAACTAAGAGGAGTAAGGCTTATGGACTCTATCCTACGGCATCCTGCTATTGCAGAAAGACATAATAATATTCTTTAAAATGAGGTATTTAATAAGTTAAAATTAAGACAGTATCAAAATATTATTATGTCCTTACTTCGGGGCAAAAATATTTTAAAAAAATTTTTTAAAAGACCAAAGATTAACTGGTCAAACTACGAATTCGAATCATCATTACAGTTAAATGAATTTGTCGATCAATTATTAGAACCTATTAAACATTCTCAATCAAGCTATCTTATAAAACTTGGTTTACATGAAGCTTTAGTTAACGCAGTAAAACATGGAAATAAATTAGATCCTAAAAAAAATATTAGAGTAAGAAGAATAATCACTCCTAATTGGTGTGTTTGGCAAATTCAAGATCAAGGTAATGGTTTAGAAATAAAAAAAAGAGACTACAAATTACCAAAAAAAATAAGTAGTGTAAAAGGTCGTGGCTTATACATAATTAATGAATGTTTTGATGATATTAGATGGAGTAATAAAGGTAATAGGCTTCAGTTGGCTTTAAAAAGGTGATTTTTACTAGGACAAGGTTGATCTACGTTAATTTCTTTTAACCATTTAATACTTTCTTCTATATACTCAATAGTTTCCTTCTCATTGCAAGAAATAATTAAATGGCATAATCCCGCCGAAATTAGTTCTGCAGATCGTTTATGTTTATTTCCTTTATCTTTATGCCATTTAGAATGATCAATCTTTAGTTTGTTATTAAGACTTTGAACAAGCTGAATAGTATCTTTATCCCAATAGTTCATAGAAGTTTTTATTTATTTTACAGCAGACCATACTTTGGTCATAAAAAAGGAATTTGATTTTACATCTTTAAACCCTATTTCCTCTATTTTAGAATCTATATTCTCTTTTATGTAATCACAATAAAAAGGCTCATGAAAAGATTTATAGAAGTTTTCCATTATGGATGTAAAGTCAGGTGAATCACTTATTTGAATTGAATCAGCTAAAACTAATATCCCCCCAGGCTCAAGAACTCTAAAAAATTCATTTAATACTTTAGCTCTAATTGTTCTAGGTAATTCATGAAATAAGTAAACACAAGAAATGCATTGAAAACTTTCATTTTCAAAAGGTAATTCCTCAGCATTACCTTTTATTAACTGAATTAAATCTCCATCTAAATCTGAAATATATCTACTTGCCTCTTTTAAGTATGAATCAGATAAATCAATTCCTGTAATTCTTTCTTTAGGAAATGCGGCTCTTAATTGTTTCAATGTTCTTCCAGATCCTGTAGCAACATCAAGTATTTTTATGGAACTTTTTTTTCTATTGCTAAAAATTTCAAGTCCTTCTTTTATTGGCTTAATTATTCTTCTCCTCATTGAGTCAGCACTTCCATTGAAAAGTATCTCTACTTGTAGGTCATAAATGCTGGCTGAAAAATCTGATAAATAACCATCTGTTTGATGATGAAAATTTCTCAAATAATATTGAGGATAATTATCTTTATCAATTGATTTTGGAAGATCATCAAAGTTTTGTTTCCTGCGTCGGTCCCATGTATTAGGCATATCGAGCCAAATTTTAGGATATTGAGTTAGATATCTAAGCCATGGTTCGTCAAACAATAATTTTTTTGGATATATATTTTTTTCTGCATCATTCCAATCTTCTTCTCTTAAAATATTCATTGAATTTTGGATTTGCATTAGAAGATCCTTATCTATATCAAAATTTTCAAGCTTCGAATCGGGAAGAATAAAATTCATTAATCTTGAACTAATCTGCTTATGAGCGAAACCTGCAATGCTTTTACTTTGTTGTAGCGTTTTATATGCAATTTTTGAAATAGATTCCCTAGACATTTTTCAATTTATATATCTATATTCCAACAAAAAAAAAATCAATTTGAGAATAATTTGTGATATTTCTCAAATTGATTAATTTATACTAATGTTTTCTTTTAATTAAGCATCGTAATACATGAAGAATTCATGTGGATGAGGCCTTTGTCTTAGTTGTTGTACCTCTTCGTATTTTATATCGATAAAGTTATCAATAAAATCTTCAGTAAATACTCCACCGGCTAATAAATATTCCTTATCTGCTTTTAACGCATTAAGTGAGTCATTTAGGGATGAAGGAACTGTATCAATTTTTGCAAGTTCATCAGCTGGAAGTTCAAATAAATCTACATCTACTCCATCTCCAGGATCAATTTGATTTTTAATTCCATCAATACCAGCAAGCATCATTACAGAGAATGCTAAGTAAGGATTTGCAAGTGCGTCACCTGATCTGAATTCTAATCTTTTAGCTTTAGGGCTTGGTCCTGTTAAAGGTATTCTTACTGCAGCTGATCTATTACCCTCAGAATAAACTAGATTAACAGGCGCTTCGAATCCTGGAACCAATCGTTTATAACTATTTGTAGTTGGGTTAGTAAATGCTAGGAATGAAGGTGCATGTTTAAGTATTCCTCCGATGTACCATCTTGCTGTTTGAGATAAATTTGCATATGCTCCTTCACCAAAAAATAATGGTTGTCCACTTTTCCATAAACTTTGGTGAACATGCATTCCGGTTCCGTTATCGTTAAAAACAGGCTTGGGCATAAATGTTGCAGTTTTTCCATATTTTTTTGCAACATTTCTGACAACGTATTTATAAGTCATAACGTTATCAGCAGCATTTATCAACGAATCAAATTTCATTCCAAGTTCGTGTTGTCCGGCACCAGCAACTTCATGGTGATGTTTCTCTGTGGGAATACCTAATTCACCCATAAGAAGAAGCATCTCAGATCTGATATCTTGTGCTGTATCATTTGGAGCTACAGGAAAATAACCTTCTTTATATTGTATTTTGTATCCTAAGTTACCTCCTTCTTCAATTCGACCTGTATTCCATGGTGCTTCAATAGTATCTACACTGTAAAAACAACCTCCTTCTTTAGAGTCATATCTAACATCATCAAATAAAAAGAATTCTGGTTCTGGTCCAAAAAATGCAGTATCTGCTATACCAGTTGAGTCTAAATATTTTAATGCCTTTTGAGCTAAAGCTCTTGGACACCTATCATAAGGCTCACCACTTCTAGGCTCTTGGATAGAGCAAATCATACTTAGGGTTTTATGCTTATAGAAAGGATCTATCCATGCTGTACTTGCATCAGGAACCATCGACATATCTGAGGCATTAATTGCTTTCCAACCCCTTATTGATGAACCATCAAATGCTAGACCTTCTGTAAATGAATCCTCTTCTATCATGTCTGATGTAAGAGTTAAATGCTGCCATTTACCGTGAATGTCTGTGAATTTTAAATCGATGAGTTCAATTCCTTCGTCTTTAATTTGACTTAAGACATCTTGTGGAGACTTAGACATAACTTTTGAGATACCTTATATGAAATTAATAACTTGATGATTCTTATTATGTATCAATAGTAACTTTTTTCAACACTAGATGTCTTCTTTCAGTGTTTCAAGTCATAACTTTAATAATTATTTACTTAATTATTTAAATTGAATTAATTTCTTTAAATAAATATCGCTTATGAGACGATAGTAGTTTAATTTAAAGGTAATTGAATGTAATGCTTTGACAGAAGCAAAACTTATTCCGGCATTAAATAAAGAGAATTTATCTGATTTCTCAAAGACTTATGTTCCCTCTAGACTTTTATTAGGTCCTGGTCCTTCAAACGCACATCCAGAAGTTCTAAGCGCTCTTTCCCTAAATCCAATTGGTCATTTAGATGAAGCATATATTTCATTAATGTCTGATGTACAGCAACTTTTAAGGTATACATGGCAGTGCAATAATCGTCTTACACTTCCAATGAGTGGTACTGGTAGTGCTGCGATGGAAGCTTCAATAGCTAATTTTATTGAAGAAGGCGAAAAAATTTTGATTGCCAAAAAAGGATATTTTGGAGACAGATTAGTTGATATGGCAACTAGATATAAAGCACAAGTTTCCGTTATGAATAAACCATGGGGCGAGGCTTTTACATATGAGGAAATTAAGTATGAAATAGAAACTAAAAAACCAGCCATTTTTGCTATTGTCCATGCTGAAACATCAAGTGGTGTTTTACAACCTCTTGATGGTATTGGGGATATATGTAGAAAAAATAACTGCTTGTTTTTAGTTGATGCTGTTACTTCACTTGGCGCTTTAGAATTATTGATAGACGAATGGAAAATTGATCTAGCATACAGTTGTAGTCAAAAGGGATTAAGTTGTCCCCCTGGATTAAGCCCTTTTACAATGAATGAAAGAGCTGAAGAAAAACTAAGTTCTAGAAAAACAAAAGTACCTAACTGGTATTTAGATTTGTCTCTATTAAATAAGTATTGGGGTTCAGATCGTGTTTACCATCATACTGCTCCAGTAAACATGAATTTTGCGATTCGTGAGGGTTTACGATTAATTGCGAATGAGGGTTTAGAAAATGTTTGGAACAGACATAATACTAATGCAAAGAAACTGTGGAATGGTTTAGAAAGTCTAGGAATGGAATTACATGTATCAGAGGATTATAGATTGCCAACTTTAACCACAGTTAAAATACCTCCAGCAGTTGATGGGGATGGTTTTAGAAATCATCTCTTAAGAAAGTTTGGAATTGAGATAGGAAATGGACTTGGAGAACTATCTGGTAAGGTGTGGCGTGTAGGGCTAATGGGTTTTAATTCATGTGAGGAGAATGTTGATAGATTATTAAACCTATTTGATACTGAGCTAAAGAAATTTTCTATTTTTGAGTCCTCAACTTTTTGAACCAAACCTGTAAAATTTGACTGCATTCATCTTCTAGGATACCTCCAATTATTTCCATTTTGTGATGAGCACTTTCATGTTTTGATAGGTCAATTGAACCACCCAATCCACCTCTTTTCTTATCGTAAGCCCCAAAAATAACTTTACCCATCCGCGCTTGAATAAGAGCAGAGGAACACATAGTACAAGGTTCTAAATTTGTGATAATAGTACATTCATTAAATCTCCAATCATTTTTTATTAGAGATGCCTGCCTAAGAGCCATTATTTCAGCATGACCTAATGGGTCTTTATTTATATTCCTCCTGTTAACCCCTCTCCCGATACATCTTCCTCTCTCGTCTAAAATTATTGAACAGATTGGTAGATCAACTTTTCCAATTTCTTTGGTTCTTCTTAATATCGAATTCATCCACAAAGTGTATTTTGAATTATTTGTTTTTTTTTGTTGATCTTCATTACTATTTCCATTTTCAAAAATATATCTCATTTATCAAGATTGAGAATAGAATTATTAATAGATATCTTATCTGATGGCTGAAGATTTAATTAATAGTAAAGATATATATTTCCCCTCAAATTTAGGGACTAATGATAAATTGATTACTCTTCTAAACAGAGCAAGTCAAATTCTTTGTGACTGGTTCTCTAAAGCTGATAAAAATGGTCCTCTACCTTTTGATGAGAGTTTCAAGTGTATTATGCCTGCAGAAGATGGTAACTCTGAGGACGATTTGTTTTCTGAGATTGAATCTCTTTTAAATAATTCATTTAATCCCGTTCATCCTGGCTCACTAGCTCACCTTGATCCCCCACCTTTAATTTTCTCTATTTTGGGAGATTTAATTGCTGCTGGTTTAAATAATAATCTTCTTGCTTACGAGCTATCACCAAGTGTAACTTTGCTTGAGGAATCATTATGCAAGTGGTTTGCCAAGAAAATAGGGTTTAATGATTTCTCAGGAGGTATAGCTGCTAGCGGAGGTACATTAAGTAATCTGAATGCACTTATTGCAGCTAGAAATAATGCTGGATTAGGTACAAATCCTAATTCTGTATTACTTGTTAGTGAAGATGCTCATTCTTCTTTCGTTAAATGTATTAGAGTAATGGGTCTTGATACTAGGAATCTTGTAAGGATTAAAACTGATAATCAAGGTCGAATGAATATAAACGATCTCAGAAACTCTTTAGATAAATGTTCAATAGAAAATAAAAAAATATTTGCTATTGTTGCCACCCTTGGGACAACTGTAAGAGGAGCTATTGATCCTATTAAAGAAATAAGTGCAATCTGTAAACAAAGAAACATATGGTTACATATTGATGGTTCAATCGGAGGGATTTTTGCTATAACTTCTATTCCAATAGAAGGTCTAAATAGTATTAATCGGGCTAATTCGATAACGATAAATCCACAAAAAATTATTGGAATAACAAAGACTTCATCTTTGTTATTGGTTTCAAATATGAATACTTTAGAAAATACTTTTAATACTGGACTACCGTATATATCATCTAAAGAAAATATTATAAATAGAGGAGAAATAGGCATACAAGGTTCTAGACCTGCAGAGGTTATCAAACTATGGCTTGGGTTACGTTTTTTAGGCCTCAATGGAATTGAAAATATATTAAAAACATCAATAAAAAGAAAAGAATTTTTTATAAAAAATATTAGTAAAAATAAATTTGATATATATTCAGGTCCTCTTCATATTGTTTCATTCTTACCAAATAAACTTGAGCCAGAAGACTCTGATGCATGGACTCAAACTAAAGTTAATGAACTAATTAACAATAATTTTATGCTTTCTAGACCAAAATTTAAAGGTAAATATTTTTTACGAGTTGTCATGGGAAATTACAATACAAAAGAATCTCATATTGAAGAACTTTTGAGACTTTTAGATGCTTAACTAATGAATATGGGTAGACCAAAAATTATTGCAATAGTAACAGGGTTTATCTCTATAGCTATTTGTATTGCTTATTTACTCTTAATAACTATCTTTGATTTCAGAACTTATCTAAATGATCAATTATCCAATTTTAATTAGTAAATGGAGGCAAACTTTTATTTGATTTAAAATATTTTTTCATTTCAATTTTTGAAATAGCTTCTTTTACAAAATTATTTAAAATGTCCTCTCTCTTACTTATTCTATAGATCTTATCTACTACTTCATGAATTCCTCCATCTCCCCAATCCTGACCATTTTTAAAATATTCAATCAAACTTAGTCCTACTATTCTTATTAACCAGCCTGCTGTAACTGATTGTATAGATTTAGATAATATTATTTTAGTCAAGCTTGTAGCTAAAGCAGGAGAAAGAATGGCGAGACCCCCTTTTAGTATTCCTTGTTTAGCCAATGCGCTTACCAATGAAGTCGCCAAATCCTTTCCATCTTTTTTTGTAAGCTTTATTTCATATATTTTTGATAATTCCATTATCATTTGAAGGTTTACGGAGGTAGTAGTAAGAAAATCAACAGCTGGTAGTGGATTAACTAGTATTACTCCTCCTGTTATCCACATATATTTATTAATCACTTTATTTGACATTAAATATCTCTGTTCTTGTACGAAATTTTTACTTTTAATACCTAACTTTTTTGAGCGAAAAAGAATATTATCCGCCAATAACTCTTCACCATTATTATCGAGCGTTTCAATTATTTCTCTAAATAAACCTCCTAACTCTGGAATTAAATTTAAAGTATCTGATTTTATATAGGGAGATTGTTGAGGGACTGCAATTGTTTGAACAACTGAAATTTTATTTTTTCTAGCAGAAGTTATAGAAATTATATTTTCTTTGATAAGGTTATTTTCATCTCTAGACCTCAAATCACATTTATTTAAAACTATTATTATTTTTTTCCTTAATTTTAATAATTCATTAATTAAATAGTTTTCGTATTTATTTATGTCCTGATCTAATACAAAAAGAACTAAGTCAGAATTTGATGCTTGTATAATTGTTGCTTTTTCTCTTTCTTCTCCTAATTTAGATGGTTCGAATAAACCCGGAGTATCAACTATGTTAATGTTTCTTTTTAAAATTGGGATACGAATTTTATAGCTATAAATTTGCTTTGTTGTACCTATTTTTGCTGAAGTTTCTCCGACAATATTTTTCAATAATGATCTTGCTATAGATGTTTTTCCTGAGGAACCTGCTCCAAAAAGAGTAACTTTATAATCTCCTGTTTTTAATTGGGACTCTAGTTTATTTTTTTGATAATTTAACAATTCAGCTTTTACTTTATCGTTAATTTTTTTATTAATTTTCTCGACTCCTTCCAAACTTATTTTGGCAGCACCATATGTATTCTTGAATGAAAGTGTATTTTTTTTATTTTTATATATAACTTTATAAACTATTTTTTTAAATAATTTTTTATCAATATTATAAAAAGTATAAATAATTATTATTAAAAATAAAAGGGTATAAATATTTACTATTCTTACAAATATGGAAAATAAAATATATAGAAATAATAATAATAATACATACTTTATATACTTTAATTTCAAGTAATTCATTTTATCGATTATTTTTAAAAATGTTATACAGTAAAAAAATGAAACCAATATTAATAGATATATCAGCAATATTAAATACTGGAAAATTTATCATATTTAAATTTATAAAATCAACTACAAAACCTTTATAAATTCTATCTAAACCATTACCAATAGTTCCCCCAAGAATAAAGCTATAAGAATATAGATCAAATGAGTTTGAAGTATTCTTCCTAAATATCAAATAAACAAGTAATATTGTAAAAAAAATACTTAGTAAAGATAAAAATACTCTACTACCACTAAAGATATTAAATGCTGCTCCGTAATTTTTTACGAAGTCTAATTTGAATAAAAGAAAATCTTTATTAATAAATAATTTTTTATTATAAAACATTAAATATTTCGTAAATTGATCTATTAAAACAATGAAAATACTTAAAGATACAAAATATAATTTTGTTTTTATTTTATTAATCATTATTTGCTACCTTTTAAACGTTCTATAGGTTTAATAAGTAATAAAAGTGGAAAAAGCATTAAAAAATGATATCCAATCTTACCTAATGAGTATTTCCCTAAATTATATAAAAATAAATTAAATTGACTGTAGAATATAGTTAGTATGAAGTTGTAAAATATTCCAGTTAAATGCATTGCACCTACTGCTATAAATCCGTTTTTTAAAAAGTTTACAACGTTTATTTTATTTCTATTATTTAAATTATTAATTATTTTGATTAATGGATATAAACCTAATAAATATCCAAAATTAGGAGTTAGCAAATAACCTAATGAACCTCCTTGATGAAAAACAGGAAGTATAAATAACCCCAAAATTATATATATAGAAAATGCTCTGAAAACAACTTTTTTATGGAATATAAGTGTTAATAAAATTATAGTTGGAATTTGCCATGTGATAGGTAACTCAAAGTTATTACTAGATTTATAGATTTGAGGTAGTGGAATAAAAACAGGTAACATTGATGTTATTACTAGTGATTGAAGACTCACCAGTATCTCAATTAATTTATAAAAATTTAGCATTACTAAAAATTCTATTTATAAACTTCTCAATGCAACAATTGGATCTAATTTAGAAGCTCTTTTTGCAGGTAAAACGCCAAAGATTAAACCTATTGATCCTGAAATGATCATGGTGGAAAAAGTAGTTGTAATTCCTACTGATGCAGGAAGAGGTGTTATCAGAGATAAAAGAAAAACACCTGATAATCCCGTTGTTGTTCCTATTAATCCTCCAATTGTAGATAAAATCAATGCCTCAATCAAAAATTGAATTAATATATCTGACTGTTTAGCTCCTATAGCTTTTCTAAGTCCAATCTCTTCAGTTCTTTCGCTTACAGAAACGAGCATAATATTCATGATTCCTATGCCTCCAACCACCAATGATACTGCCCCAATACCAGCCAATAAAAATGTTAGTCCACTAGTTATGTTGGTCACTATATTCAATGCATCTTCTTGTGATCTAACCGCAAAGTCATCATCTCTGATTATTTTATGTCTTTGCCTTAATAAGTTAGTAATCTGAAATTTAGCGGCACTAGTTGCATTTTTATTTATCGCTTCAACACTAATGAAGCTTAAACTTACTCCATATGTTGGGTCCTTACCTGTAATCCTATTGACCATGGTTGTTAATGGAATATAAGCATTTTTGTCTTGATTACTTCCAAATACAGCACCTTTGGGTTTTAATATTCCAATAATTTCATAAGTATGGTCTTTAATTCTGATTTTTTTTCCAAGTGATGAAGATTTATCCTTGAAAAATTCGTCTTTAAGATCAGGACCTATTACGACATAACTTCTTGCACTATTAACATCACTTTTTGATAAAAATCTTCCCTTATCTACCTCAAAGCTTCTTACTTCAAGAAATTCAGGAGTAACTCCAGCAATTGATATATTTAAACTTTTTGAATTTGATTGCACTATTTCGTTAGCAGAGATTTGAGGAGCTACTTTTTTAACTGTTGGTACTTGATTACTTATTGCTATTGCATCTTCTAAAACTAGGTTTTTAGGAAATGAAATACCTCTTCTTCTTGTGTCATTATTTCCTGGAACAATGAATAAAACATTGGCACCTAAATTACTTAATTGGTTTTTTGCTAATGTTTGAGCACCTCTACCAAGTCCAACAAGTGTAATAACTGAAGCATTTCCTATAATAATCCCCAGCATTGTTAACGAACTTCTCAATTTGTTCGAAACTAATGTTTTTGTTGCCATGCTTAAGGCTTCTTTTATTGAGATATTCCTAGACATATTTATATTTATCTATTGCATCATCATCTTCAATTTGTCCCATGTATATAACACCTTCATTCAGCTGTAGTGTAATAAGGTCGCCATTACTGATTTGTTGATTTTGAATATTTTCTAAATTACAAATTGAAGAAAACTTTTTATTACTTTTGTTAAACAAAGCATAAACATCATTTACATCTTGGTTCGTAACAATACCGGCAATATTTTTACTCAGTGGAATATTTTTCATTAATTCCTTCGGAACAAATAATATTTCTCCTGGGCAAATTAATGAAATATCAAGATTATTTCTAATAATTCTTGCTTTACCAGTAACACCGATTTCCCCTATTGAAATTCCTCTTGATACAATCTTTCTTACTAAACCGACTTTTATCAAATCTGTAGAGCCGCTAATTCCAGTTAATGTACCTGCGGTTTGTATTACTAAATCTCCTTGATTTAGGATACCCATCTCCTGGGCAATTTGCATAGCTAAACTAAAAGTTTTTGCTGTTCTTTCATCATTTTTAACTACTATTGGAGTAACTCCCCAAACTAATTGCAATCTTCTCGCTACACTTCTCTCTGTAGTAGTTGCCAAGATAGGAGTTGGTGGTCTGAACTTACTTACATTTCGAGCAGTAGAACCTGATTTTGTTAATGGGATTATAGCTCCTGCATCAAGTTGTCTAGCTATATTACTTACTGCTGCACTTATAGCATTTGGGATCGTACTGGGTAAGTGGCTTTCAATAGCCTTAAGTGGATAATCCCTTTCAATTCTTCTTGCAATGGTTGCCATCGTTTCAACTGCCTCTACAGGATAATCGCCAACTGCAGTTTCGTTTGAAAGCATTACAGCATCAGTACCATCCAGAATTGCATTTGCAACATCACTAACTTCAGCCCTAGTTGGTCTCGGGTTAGAAGCCATAGAATCAAGCATTTGGGTCGCTGTAATTATTGGGATACCTAATGTATTAGCTTTTCTTATTAATTCTTTTTGTAAAAGAGGAACTTCTTCAGCAGGCATTTCTACTCCCAAATCACCTCTTGCAACCATGACCCCATCACATAAGGGTAATACTGTATCGATCTGATCAATTGCTTCAAATTTTTCTATTTTTGCGACTACAGGTGTTGAATGTCCATTTTTGTTTATTAAATCTTTTATCTCATTTATGTCGGATGGATTTCTTACGAAACTTAGTGCTATCCAATCAACTCCTTCAGATAAACCGAATTTTAAATCCTCTTTATCTTTTTCTGTTAAAGCTTTTACTGATAATTGAACATCTGGAAAATTAACACCTTTATTGTTTGATAGAACTCCTCCTACAGTTACCATGCATTCCAAATTATTAGTTTTTATATCAACTTTTTCTACAATCATTTCTATTTTTCCATCATCTAAAAGTATTCTTTTTCCCTCGGTAACTTCATTAGAAAGTTTGTCGTAGGTAACATTTGCAATAGTATTTGTACATTCGACTTCATTTGATGTCAGTGTGAATTTATCGCCTTTTTTAACTTTTACTGGCCCATCCTTAAAGCGCCCTAATCGTATTTTAGGTCCTTGAAGATCCTGTAATATTCCAATATCTATATCTAATTTTTTTGATACTTTTCTTATGGTTTTTATTCTCTCAGCATGATCTTTATGATCTCCATGTGAGAAATTTAATCTGAATGTTGTTACTCCAGCTTTAATTAAATCAGTAATTATCTCTTCAGATTGAGTTGCAGGCCCAATAGTTGCTACTATTTTTGTTCTTCTTTTTAAATCAATATTCGACATATATAGATAATATTGCTAGATATAAATAAATTTACCATACCCAAAGTTAGTTATTTAAGTCATGGATTTTAAAACTTATCAGAAAAAAGCTAGAGAAACAGCACAATATCCAGATTTAGGCTCAAATAATATTTATCCAACTCTTGGTTTAGTTGGAGAGGCTGGTGAGGTGGCAGAAAAAGTGAAAAAGGTTATAAGAGATAAAAATGGAATATTTGATAACGAATCAAAATTAGGTATTAAAAAAGAGTTAGGAGATGTATTATGGTACATATCAAATCTTTGTACAGAATTAAATTTTAATTTAGAGGATGTTGCATTACAAAACCTTGAAAAATTAAAGTTAAGAGCCGCTAAAGGGAATATAAAAGGTTCTGGAGATGATAGATAAATTCAGTTATAACCTAAGCTGGCATACTGGAGATTTGTAATTAAATTTTGAATAACATTTAAAAGTAAAAAAGCTAATAAAGATGAAATATCAAATCCACCTATTGGAGGGATAATACCTCTAAAAATGTTTAAATAAGGATCTGTGATAGAAGTTAATGCAGATAAAACACCGTTACTCCAATCAATACCTGGAAACCATGTAAGTAAAATTCTTATTATCAATATGAAAGAATAAATTGATAATGTTTGTCCTAGAACTGCAAAAATCTCAGATAACATTAACTTTTCGTTGCTACATATATCCTAACATTTACTTATTATTGCTGCTTCCTATATTTGAGAGATATTCATTACTTACAGCAAAAGTTTGAAAAAACTTTTCTGATAATGATAACCAATATGATCTACCATCTTTTTGCTTACGTTTGACAATAAATTTTTTTTCTAATAATTCTTTAATATGATCATAAGCTCCTGAACCTCGAAGAAGTATAAGATCCGATTGCAGAATCTTTTTTTTGATTGCAATAGTTGCCAATGTCCTTAATTCTGATGTTTTCAAATCAGAGGGAAGTAAATCATCGACGAATTCATTAAGACTTGATTTTAGTTCGAGAGAAAAACTGTTATTAATTCCATTTAATTCTATAGCTGAGTTGGGATTAGAGTATTTATTTTTTAGATCTTTAATTGCATCATTTATTGAGTTAATATCAGAATTAGTAATTTCTGAAAGATCCTTTTTTGTTACGGGTCTGCCTTTCAAATATAGAACAGCTTCAACTTTAGTAACTAGATCTATATCAGATATTGGTGTTGTATTTAGATCAGATTGATTGATTTTCATTACCGAAATCTTCCCTAATTTACCTTAAAATTAATGTGATGCACCTAGGAATAATTTATATGTATCGTTTTGAGTTTCATCCCAGAATTTATAGCCTAGAATTCTTACAAATTCTTTCCACTCTAAGATTTCATTTCTATTTATTAAAACTCCTATAACAATTTTCCCTACATCAGCTCCATAATTCCTGTAGTGAAATACGCTTATTGACCAATTAGATTTCATATTATTTAGGAAGTTTATTAGTGCGCCAGGCCTTTCAGGAAACTCAAATCTATATAAAAGCTCAACAAAGTTGCTATTATCCATTTCTTTAAAATTCTTTGGTAATCTACCACCTACCATATGTCTGAGATGATTTTTAGATAATTCATCATCACTTATGTCAATAAATGAGTACTCCGAATTTCTAAATATATTTAAAAGAGTTTTTTTATCATTTAACCCATAGACTTGTACTCCTACAAAGATCTGGGCATTTTTAGAATTCGACATCCTATAGCTAAATTCAGTTAAATTCCTATTATCAAGTAACTTACAAAAATCAATTAAACTACCAGCACGTTCTGGAATTTCAACAGCCATCATTACTTCCTTACACTCTCCAAGTTCTGCTCTTTCTGCTACAAATCTAAGCCTCTCAAAATTCATATTTGCGCCACATGCAATCGCAACCATTTTTTTATTTGAATGATTCGAATTTAAAATATCTTTTTTCATTCCTGCAATTGATAATGCTCCTGCAGGCTCTAGTATTGATCTAGTATCCTCAAAAACATCTTTTATAGCAGCACATATTTCATCAGTATTAACCCTAATCATCTTATCTATGTATTTTCTACCAATATCAAAAGTATTTTTACCAATTTTTTTAACCGCTACTCCATCTGCAAATTGACCGACAGAGGATAATTCCACAATTTTTTCTTCTTCCAAAGATTTCGTCATAGCGTCAGCATCTTCTGGTTCTACACCAATTATTTTTACTTCAGGCCATATTTTTTTAACGTATAAGGATATTCCTGATATCAATCCACCACCACCTACAGCAATATAAATTGCATAAGGTTTTTCCTTAAGCTGCTGTTCAAGTTCAATAGCTATAGTTCCTTGTCCTGCTATAACATCTGGATCATCAAAGGGATGAATAAAGCATAAATTTCTTTCTTGGCTAATCCTTATTGCCTCTTTGTAGGTTTCATCATAGTTATCGCCATATAATATAACTTTTGCTTTTAAATTTTTTACTGCATTAACTTTTACTAGAGGTGTGGTAATCGGCATTAATATTGTTGCTTGGCAATTTAACTTAAGGGCACTAAGTGCAACCCCTTGTGCATGATTGCCAGCACTTGAAGTAATTACTCCCTTAGCAAGCTGTGAATTAGTGAGCTTGCTCATTTTGTTATATGCACCTCTTATTTTGAATGAAAATACATCCTGAAGATCTTCTCTTTTTAGAAAAACTTCATTATTAAGTGTATTACTTAAATTATGAGCTTTTTCTAGTGGTGTTTTTTTTGCAACTTCATAGACTTCAGCTTGAAGTATTTTTTCAAAATAATCATTCATATATATATTTTTAGCATTAATTATTAATCTAATAAAACATTACATGATCTATTTCAAAAAAAATACTCATTTTGCACCTCGGCGTTTTAGATTATATAGATACCAATTTTTGTTAAATGCTTTTAAGTGAGTTAAGTCATCCAAATCAACTTCATGGCTTAACAGTTTCACAATTAGAGGAAATTGCTTGCCAAATTAGAGAAAGACATCTTCAAGTAGTATCGACCAGTGGAGGACATCTTGGTCCTGGATTGGGTGTGGTTGAGTTGACATTGGCTTTATATCAAACTCTTGACCTTGATTTTGATAAAGTTGTTTGGGATGTAGGACATCAAGGTTACCCTCATAAATTAATTACAGGACGTTTCAGTCAATTTGATTCTCTAAGACAACAAAATGGAGTCGCTGGATATCTAAAAAGAAGTGAAAGTAAATTTGATCATTTTGGTGCTGGACACGCAAGTACTTCTATTTCTGCTGCTTTAGGAATGGCAATAGCAAGAGATAGAAAAGGAGAAAATTATAAATGTGTCGCTGTTATTGGAGATGGAGCACTAACTGGAGGAATGGCATTAGAAGCTATAAATCATGCAGGTCACTTACCAAATACCCCTTTAGTTGTAGTCTTGAACGATAATGATATGTCTATTTCACCTCCAGTGGGAGCCCTTTCATCTTACTTAAATAAGGTAAGAGTAAGTCCACCATTGCAATTTTTGTCCGATAGTGTTCAAGAAAGTGTTAAAAATATTCCCTTAATTGGTAAAGATATTCCAGAAGAACTCAAAAATATTAAAGGAAGCGTTAGACGACTATCTGTGCCTAAGGTAGGAGCTGTTTTTGAAGAACTTGGATTTACATATATGGGTCCAATTGATGGTCATGATATTGGTAACTTAGTTAAGACTTTTAACGCTGCCCATAAACTTAAAAGACCTGTACTTGTTCATATTGTCACAACAAAAGGGAAGGGTTACCCGTATGCAGAAGCTGATCAGGTTGGATATCATGCCCAGTCTGCATTTGATCTTACAACCGGGAAATCTATTCCATCAAAAAAACCTAAGCCAGTTAGTTACAGTAAAATATTTGGTCAAACCTTATTGAAGATTTGTGAACAAGATAGCAAAGTTGTAGGTATTACTGCAGCAATGGCTACAGGTACTGGTTTAGATATATTGCAAAAAAATATTCCAGATCAATATATCGATGTAGGAATAGCAGAACAACATGCAGTTACTCTTGCGGCAGGAATGTCGTGCGATGGTCTTAAACCTGTTGTAGCTATTTATAGTACTTTTCTCCAACGTGCTTTCGATCAATTAATTCATGATGTAGGGATACAAAATTTACCTGTAACGTTTGTACTTGATAGAGCTGGGATAGTTGGGGCTGACGGTCCTACTCATCAAGGTCAGTACGATATCAGTTATATGAGATCTATACCTAATTTTGTATTGATGGCACCAAAAGATGAGTCTGAATTACAGAGAATGTTAATAACATCAATTAACCATAAGGGTCCTTCAGCTCTCAGAATTCCCAGAGGTTCTGGATTAGGTGTGGCTGTAATGGATGAGGGTTGGGAACCTTTGAATATAGGAGAAGCTGAAATACTTGAAGAAGGAGAAGATATATTAATTATTGCTTATGGATCAATGGTTGCATCAGCTTTTGAAACTGCAAAGATTTTAAAAAATATGAACATTAATGCATGTATTGTTAATGCAAGATTTGTGAAACCTCTCGATAAAAATCTTATTATGCCTTTAGCAAGTAGGATTCAAAAAGTTGTAACTATGGAAGAAGGAACCTTAATAGGTGGATTTGGTTCTGCAGTAGTTGAATTATTTAACGATAACGAACTAAATATTCCGGTATACAGAATAGGAATTCCCGATGTTTTAGTTGATCATGCTTCACCTGATCAGAGTAAAGAAAAATTAGGACTTATGCCTGATCAGATGGCTGATAAAATTGTTATGAAATTTAAGTTAAATAATTAAAAATTTAATAAAATAAATTTTTATAAAACACCACGTGAGGCTAATCCTAAGATTGCTCCAATTCCGAAAATATGACCTAGGCAATTAGCACCTACAACTGATGCGTGACTTAAACCACCAAAGAATTTTGAATTAGGTATTTCAAAACCTTCATTAGGTTTTCTTATAGTTGCTCTTGCAATTGCATAAGCAAAAACATTACATGCAATCATAACAACGGCGCACTTTGGTGACCATTCGAATGTTGCTGGAGCAGAAGCAACTGCAAATAATGTAGTAAACATAATAAATCGTTATTTTCCTTTATTCTCTAATACTTTTACCTAAAAAACACAAAATTGTAAAAGGTCTTAAGAGTTGTTTACTTCTAAGTTATTTAAAATTTTTATGAAGCCCAACAAAATAACAAAATCGCTTAACGTTAAGAATGATTCTGCTAAACCATGGAAGAAGTCAACCTCAACAAGTGTTTGATTGTAGTAATTTAATGTGTAGATAGAAACTACTATTGTTATAAAAACAAATAAAACTGTTAAGGAATAACCTGTTTTTACTAAATTATTAACGCATTTAATTTTATATAAATAAAACAAAAAGATTGCATATGGAAATATAGATGCAGCGAACAAAGCTGTATTGTCAATTGAAGCTAATTTTTCTATAAATTTTATAAATAAATCATTCATAAGTCTCTTTCACTTTAAAAATAGTGAATGATGCTAGAGCTAATGTTGAATTTCCAATAAATGTAAATATCCCTTGAAGCGTTACTAATCCATACAATGCATCTTGATTATCATAGATATGCCAGGTTATAGCGCACATAGCTCCTATTAAGTTTGGGACCATAGCTAAGCTTAACCAAAAAAATAAATTATATTTTTTATATGTAGAAATTTTGTATATGACAAAGATGGTAAATATCCATTCAATGACTGAAGAGATATGAATTAACCAAGTTCCAAATGATAGCTCGTGCAAAATTTATATTTTTTTCTTTAGTACATTAAGTACTTCCTTGGCATGATTTATAGGTAAAACACTTATCCATCTATATGAAATTTGCCCTTCTGGAGAAATCAAAAAAGTATTTCTATCTGAAAATGGAGGAATCCAAGAACCATATTTATCGCTAATAATTCCTTCAGGATCAGATAATAAAGTGTAGTTTATAGATTTCTCGCTGCAGAAACTTTCATGAGATTCATTATTATCAGCGCTAATCCCAACAATTTCGGCATTATATTTTGAAAAATCTTTTTTTAATTCCGAAAAACCTTTAGCTTCAAGAGTGCATCCTGCTGTAAAGTCCTTTGGATAAAAATACATAACAAGCCAATTACCTTGAAAATCATTTAATTCCCATATTTTTTTTGATTTTATGTTTTTATTAAAACCTTCTAAATGAAAATTTGGAGCAGAATCCCCAACTTCAGGAGCAAAGTCAAAGGCGAATACAGAATTACAATTAAATAAAAGAATAAATGGTAATAATGTATTTACAACTAAATTTCTCATCAAATTTAGAATTTTTTTAAATCAACCCCATTTGATTTGGCAAATTTATCTAACCCTACTTTTTGTATAGATTTTAGTGATTTGGTACTTATTTTTATATTTACCCATTTTTTCCCTTCTTCCCACCATAGTCTCCTTTTTTGGAGATTAACTTGTTGCAATTTTTTTGTACGAATATGTGAGTGACTAACGGCCATCCCATTATTAGCTTTTGCACCTGTAAGTTCGCAAACTCTTGACATATTTTTGAAGTTATATCTTTAAAAATTTTAACACACGACTCAATTTGTTGAATTAAGCAATTCTGAAATTAATTCGGCATTATTATTTTGTAAATTAATAATCTGTTCTTGATCTAATCCACCAACAGATAGTTTAGCCATATCGTAAACATGATTTGCAATTTTTGATGCCAATGGATTTTCTATAGGATCTTTTTTATCAATAATTATTTTATTGCCTGTAATTTTATTTAGACCAACAATAAGGGGATGTTCTTTATTAATTAAAAGCACATGATATTCAGGTAAGCCAGGCATCTTTTGCTCCATGTAAGCACCCATATCATTAATTCTTCTCATTTGTTCTGGAAGCAAGATCATCGCGGGTGGAGCCCCTTTACTTGAAAGTGCTTGAACTTTTACTGTTACTTTCTCATTGTTAAGTGCTTTTACAATCGAATCTCTTAGATTTTCTGTGTTTGATTTACCATCCTTATCTACAATTTCTTTAGATTCTTTATCTTCTAGTTCATTTATTTCAGAATCAACTCTTTGGAACTGATAATTTTCGTTTTTACTTTCTAACCAAGGAAGAAATTGTGCATCAATTAAGGGATCTGATTTAATAACTTCCTTATTATCAGATAAACAGATATTTAATGCACTTGACTGAGCAATCAAATCTGAACAGTAAATTATTTTTTTTGAATCTGTTATCTTATTTCGTTCTTTGTAATTTACGAGAGTTGTAAAATATTTATCATTTGATTTGATAAGTGATTTATTTTTTATATCTTTAGTTACGTCTTTCTCTGAATTTATGATTGTTTCGAAAATTATACTGTTATCAACTAAATCAGCAAATTTTTCATCTTCGATAGCACCAATTTTAATAAAAGCAGAGATTGAATCCCATATTTCTGCATAAAATTCTGGAGAATTTTTTATCAAATCCTTTAGTTTATTAGCGATTTTTTTTGAGATGAATGATGATATAGATCTTACTTTTCTATCTGTTTGTAATGCACTTCTACTAACATTTAAAGGTATATCTGTGGAGTCTATTACTCCTCTTAGAGGTAAAAGGTATTTTGGTACTATCTCTTTAATTGAATCGCTTACGAATACTTGATTGCAAAATAGTTTTATTTCTCCCTTTTCCCAATCAGCTCTACCTGACAACTTTGGAAAATATAATATGCCTTGTATGTCATATGGATAATCTGTATTTAGATGAATCCATAAAAGTGGATCCCCCTGGAAAGGATAAAGGTATTTATATAACTCAATATAATCTTCATCTTTTAATTCACTAGGTTGTTTTCTCCAAGGAGGATTTTTCTTATTTATTGTCTCTCCTTCTAATAAGACATCTATTGGCATAAAATCACAATATTTTTTTATTAGTGATTTAATCCTTTCAGGCTCGATAAACTCTTTTTCTTCTTCAAGAAGGTGAAGAATAACATCTGTACCAATTGTCTCTCTTTCTGATTCCTCTAACGTGAAATTTGGCGATCCATCACAAGACCATTTGAAAGCTTTTGATTCCCCAATTGCCGACTTAGTTAATATATCAACTCTATCTGCCACCATGAAACTTGAATAAAAACCTAGTCCAAAATGACCTATGAATTCATCATTATCTTTTTTGTATTTTGTTAGGAATTCTTCAGCACTAGAAAATGCAACTTGATTTATGTACTTTTTAATTTCTTCATCATTCATTCCAATTCCATTATCGGAAATTGTTAACGTGTATTTTTCGCGGTTAATTGTTATTTTTACTTGAGCCTCCTCAGTATTCTCGCAATCACCTGCCATAGAGGCCATTCTTCTTTTACTTATTGCGTCAACACCATTACTAACAAGTTCTCTTAAAAAGATTTCATGGTCAGAATATACTGCCTTCTTGATAATTGGGAAAATATTTTCAGTATTAATACGAATTTCGCCTTTTTCCATTTAAAAAAAAATCAAACATATTAAATCTTATTTCGTAAAAACTAGTTAATCAAGTTTAATTAGGAGTATTGTCCGAACAATATATGAATTTAAAAGTTAAATAAATTTTAAAAGGTTTTATTTAACCCACAAAATCTCACTACAATTATTTTCTTTCATAATTTGATTGGCTTTATCTAAGTCATCACATGGATTTAAATGTAAGACAGCAATATTTCCTTTTTTCTGTAGCTCTTTTTGTTCATTCATACCTTTTTCTAACAAATAAGAATCTTTAAACATCAATAAAATCTTTTTTTTATCTGTCTTTTCTTCCTTAATTAAATTTCTTAAAATATCTATTGAAATTGTAAATCCAATTCCATTAAATATTTTCTCATTAGGACTAAATGATCTTACTAACTCATCATATCTTCCGCCTTTTGCGATGACGCTTTTATTTATACCATCATCCCCTATTAGTTGAAAAACTATTCCTTCATATAAATTCAAGTGAGGTTGAAAAGTAGGATCAAGTTGTAATTTAACACCATATTTATTTGATATTTTTGATAGTGTTTCAAATAAAAAATTTAAGTCATCTAATGTTTTACTAGTACCATATATAGTTTCCAATCTTTTTAATATTGCAATTGGCTCTCCTCGTGTAAATAAAAGATTTTTAAGAATATATTTATCATCTTCTTCTATTCCTAATTTAGATAAATTATCTTGATCAAAATTAACCAGACTTTTCTTAATTTCTTCAAAGTTATTATTCTTATATTTATTTAAGATTAAATCCATTATTTTTGTTGTGCTTACTAGTAGAAATAAATTACAACCATCCTTCAAATTAATATTATCGATTGAATCAAACAAAATATTAATAATTTCAATTTCTGGGTATTTTGTATCATATCCAATTAATTCAATTCCACTCTGCAATTTTTCTTGTAACTTAAATGAATTTTTATTATTTTGTTTTTTATCAAAAACCATTCCATTAGTAAATAATCTTATAGGTCTTTTCTTATTTATTAATCTAGTAGATGACAATTTAACAATTGATGTTGTCATTTCTGGCCTAAGACATAATGAATTATTGCTTACAATTCCTACAACCTGATTTTCGTCAATAACGCCATGGCCTTTTATAGTCTCTAAAGTATTTATAAATGAGGGAGAAACCTCTTCATATCCCCATAGTTTATAAATACTATTTAAATTATTTATTATGTTTGAATTATTTTTTACATCGACTAATTTAATTTCCTTTATATCTGTCATTTTTATATTTAACTAATTTTAGGTATAGAGATTTTTTTTAAATGGAGAGACTTTATCTAGTTCATTTTTTAATTCATTCTCAAGACTGGGAGAACAAGCTAAAATTCTTCCTGAACTTAAATTAAATTCGCCTGATGGATAATCAGAAATAATACCATCAGCCTCTTTAACAATAATAGCACCGGCCGCTAGGTCCCATACCTCCAATCCTCTTTCCCAATATCCATCTACCTTACCTGCCGCAACAAATGCTAGATCAACTGCTGCTGCACCTCCTCTTCTAACACCTCTAGTTTTATGTGTTAAATAACAAAATTCAGCATAATTATTATCCTCTGTCTCAAATCTGTCATAAGAGAAACCAGTTACAAGTAAACTATCAGAAAGATTAGAGGGATTCGATACTTTAAGTTTACTATCATTGCAGAATGAGCCTAAACCTATACAGGCTGAATATAGTTCATTTAAATAAGGTACAGATATGGCACCTATAATTGGCTTGTTTTTATATACAAGACCAATAGAAGTTCCAAAAAAAGGATATCCATGAGAATAATTTGTTGTGCCATCTAATGGGTCTATACACCATGTTAAATTCGAGGATTTGTTTAATTTACCCGATTCCTCTGCATTGATAGATATGTTTGGGGTCTCTTCTAGTAAATATTCTTTTATTTTATTTTCAACTTCCAAATCTACATTGGTTACAAGATCCCCTTTCCTACCCTTAGATGATATTTTTTGAATTTTATTGTAGTTAATTTTTAGAATTTCATTACCAATTTGAGCGGAGTTCTTCGCTATTTCATACAAACTGGATAAGTTTACTTGATTAGTAATTTCCTGTATTTCACTTAATTTGAACATAATAATTAATCTTCCTCAAACTCCCAAGGTGGCGCAACTCTTGTATTTCCTCTCCCAAAATATTGTCCAAATTGTAAATCGTAAACTTCATCTTCATACGTAGTTTCTACCTCAAGATCTGAAGTTGCTTTAGCAACACAAAGCAGTGCATAACCTTTATCTTTTAATGCTTTAGATACACCCATTGCTTCAGGTTGTTGCAAAGTACCAGATATTATTTTAACTGCACAACTTGTACAGCAACCATTTCTACATGAAAATGCAAGTTTGAAACCTTTCTTTTCAAATTCCTTAAGTATGTACTCATCACTATTAACCTGCTCTTGGTAGATCTTTCCGGTTTCCTTATTTTTAATCGTGACTGTGAAAGTCTTTTTCAATTAACTTTCCTCATAAATGGGATGATCAAAGGTTAAAATGGTTATCCTGGGAGAGGTGGCCGAGTGGTTGAAGGCGCAGCACTGGAAATGCTGTATAGGGGAAACTTTATCGAGGGTTCGAATCCCTCTCTCTCCGTTTTATATTAGTTTATTTTGGCTAACTACATCAACAACTTTGTCTGTAAAGAATGTTTCAAAAATGATGGTAATATTTTTTACAAGTTATAAATAACCTTATTTATTTAAATTAAGTTGAAAATATTTGATTTTTACTATTATATGTAAATATCTAAGAAAAAAATTATTTTAATTATCAGTAAATTTTGCTTTAGTTTAGCGATCTAAAACCATGGGGCAAATAGTTGGAATTGATTTAGGTACTACTAACTCTGTTGTCGGAGTTATAGAAGCTGGTCGTCCAATTGTTATTGCAAATTCTGAGGGTTCTAGAACTACACCTTCCATAGTTGGATTTACAAAAGACAAGGAAATAGTAATAGGAGACCAAGCGAGAAGACAACTTGTTCTAAATCCTAAGAATACCTTCTTTAACCTAAAAAGATTTATTGGTAGTGACTGGGATGAATTAGATGAGAATAGTATTTCTGTTCCTTATAACGTAAAGGCTAATACCAATGGAAGTGTTAGGGTTCTTAGTCCAAATACAGAAAGAGAGTATGCACCAGAAGAATTAGTGAGTTCTTTGATTAGAAAATTAATTAATGATGCCGAAACATATCTTGGAGATACTGTTGATTCTGCCGTTATCACTGTCCCTGCTTACTTTAATGAATCTCAAAGGCAAGCTACAAAAGATTCAGCAATATTAGCTGGTATTAAAGTAGATAGAATTCTAAATGAACCTACTGCTGCAGCTCTAGCTTATGGATTTGAAAAAAGTTCTTCTAATAATGTTTTGGTTTTTGATTTAGGAGGAGGAACATTTGATGTTTCATTATTGAAAATTTCTAATGGTGTATTTGATGTTAAAGCCACTTGTGGTGATACACAGCTTGGAGGAAACAATTTTGATTCAAAAATAGTTGATTGGCTTGCAGAAAAATTTCTTGCTAAGCATGATATTGATCTAAGGAGGGATAGACAAGCTTTACAGAGATTAACTGAGGCTGCTGAAAAAGCTAAATGTGAATTGTCAGGATTGCAGAAAACAAAAATATCTCTACCATTTATCACAACAAGTAAAGAGGGCCCGTTACATATTGAAGAAACCATAGATAGAAAAATATTTGAATCATTATCACAAGATTTACTAGATAGATTATTAGAGCCTGTGCAAATAGCTTTAGATGACTCTGGATGGAACGCAGAAGATATTGATGAGGTAATTCTTGTAGGTGGCAGTACAAGAATCCCTATGGTTCAACAATTAGTAAAGACTCTTGTTCCAAATGATCCTTGTCAATCTGTTAATCCAGATGAAGTCGTAGCAGTTGGTGCTGCAATACAGTCTGGAATTATTAGTGGTGATTTACAAGATTTACTCTTAAATGACGTTACTCCCTTATCTTTAGGTTTAGAAACTATTGGAGGTCTTATGAAGGTACTCATTCCTCGTAATACCCCAATACCAGTAAGACAATCTGATGTTTTTAGTACGTCCGAAGCCAATCAATCATCAGTTGTTGTTCAAGTACGGCAGGGAGAAAGGCCTTTAGCCTCTGAAAATAAATCACTAGGTAAATTTAGGCTATCAGGAATACCTCCTGCTCCAAGAGGAATACCTCAAGTCCAGGTAGCATTTGATATTGATGCTAATGGTCTTTTAGAAGTAAGTGCAACTGATAGAACAACTGGAAGAAAGCAAACAGTTACAATTTCTGGAGGTTCTAATTTAAACGAACAAGAAATAAATTCAATAATTGAAGAAGCTAAAGCAAAAGCTAATGATGATAGGCAGAGAAGATCTGTAATTGATAGAAAAAATAGTGCATTAACTCTTATTGCGCAAGCTGAGAGAAGACTTAGGGATGCTTCATTAGAATTTGGTCCTTATGGGGCCGAAAGGCAACAACGAGCTGTTGAATTAGCCATTCAAGATGTTGAAGAGTATATAGATGACGATGATCCTCAAGAATTAGAAATTTCAGTAAGTTCTCTACAAGAAGCATTATTTGGCTTAAACAGAAAATTTGCAGCTGAAAAGAAAACGGATAATAATCCCTTACAGGGTATTAAAAATACATTTGGATCATTAAAAGATGAACTCTTTTCAGATGATTATTGGGATGATGATCCTTGGGATAATCAAATGAATAGAAATTATAGAAATTCGAGGTATGGTAATTCTAGGGACGATGATCCATGGGACAATGACTACTTCCTCTAAAAAAGACTATTTGTCGATTTTGGGTTTATCCCGTAATTTCGATGATCAAGAACTTAAAAAGGCCTTTCGAAGAGAAGCAAGAAAATGGCATCCAGATTTAAATAAAAACGATCTTAATGCAGAGGAAAGATTTAAATTAATTAACGAAGCATACGAATATCTACGTGATTCCAATTTAAGGAATAATAGATCTGATGAAAAAATCCAAGGTGATAATGAAAATAATAATTTCAAAACAGGTTTTCCAGATTTTCAAGATTATCTTGATTCATTATTTGGATATGAATACTCACCAAAGAATTACGAGGAATATGATGATGAACCACTTGAGGATGAATCGATAAATAAAAATAATGACGAATTTAATAATTATGATTATCCTGCAACCTCTCCAGAAGAGCCGCCTCCAGTTAAACTTCACCAAGATATTGAGACTATTATTGAATTAACTCCTGATGAGGCCTTAAATGGAGCTTCAATTCTAATAGAGCTTGAAGATGAAACCGTAGTAGAAGTTGATACTCCTCCTTTTGCTGGTGATGGATGGCGATTAAGACTTGAAAATATTGCAAGAGGAGGTAAAGATCATTATCTACAGTTAAAAGTTCAAACGGAAAGTGGTCTTAGAATTGATGGTTTAAGAGTTCTTTATAAATTAGAGTTATTTCCTCATGATGCTCTTCTTGGTTGTGCAGTAGAGGTACCTACTCTTGATGGAAATGTCACACTTCAAGTGCCACCAAAATCATCTACGGGAAGAATGTTACGTTTGAAAGGTAGGGGTTTATCATTCGAGGATAATGTAGGTGATCAATATATTGAAATCTTAGTTGTGATACCTGCTGATATTAACGATGAAGAAATTGCTTTATATACAAGATTACAAGAATTATCACTTTCTGATTCTTAATCAAATATCATATAAATAGAAAAATCAATACTTATGAACATATTTGTTCTTTTATATAATTCAGGAACAGATAAGGAAGGAATTCATTCAATTGAACTTAAAGGAAGGACTATTGTTCTTATGTTTGAAGATAAGGATGATGCAACAAGATATTGTGGTCTACTAGAAGCTCAAGATTTTCCTTTGCCAACAGTTGAAATGATCAACATAGAGGAAATCAAAGATTTTTGCATTAAATTAGATTATGAATGCAAATTAGTAGAAAAAAATTTTGTACCCAAAACCGTTGAAGATAGATTATTAATTACACCACCCCAGAAAAATCTAGAAGTTGATAATTGGGAGGAAGACACATCTAATAAAAAAGATAATATTGATATAAATACCATTAAGGAAAATCTTGAAAAGTTGCTTTAGCTATTAAAATAAAAATTAATTATTAAACAAATAAAAAATGACAACAGCATTATTTGAAACTGAAGTTGGAAACATTAATATTGAATTTTTCTCTGATGTAGCACCTAATACAGTTAAAAACTTTACGAATTTGATAAGTGATGGTTTTTATGATGGTCTTGCATTTCACAGAGTTATTCCTGGTTTTATGGCTCAAGGTGGATGTCCAAATACTCGCGATGGAGCCTCTGGTATGCCTGGAACAGGAGGCCCTGGATATAATATTAAATGTGAAATTAATTCCAATAAACATTTAAAAGGTTCTCTTTCAATGGCTCATGCAGGAAAGGATACAGGTGGTAGTCAGTTTTTCATAGTTTATGAACCACAGCCTCATCTCGATGGAGTTCATACTGTTTTTGGCAAGACAGATGATATGGATGTTGTGCTAAAACTCACTAATGGGTCAAAAATTCTAAAAGCAAGTTTAAGATAGTATTTTAGCCTTCAAAAACAATACTGAAGGTCTCCTTATCTAGATTAAATTTTCTTGTTGAAGAATATAAGATTTCGTTATTAATAGTGAATTTAGTATTGATTAGTTTGATACTACTTTTTGGGTGAAATGCTTGTTCAATATTTCTAGAAACAATAATTCCAATGTTTGTACTATTTTCATATTTGGATAAAAACTGAATAAATAATTCTATATTCTTTATTTCCTCATCATTAATGTTCGAATTGGTTCTATTCTGATCATGTAGGATTCTCCATACTAATTTTGGTCGGTTCCAAAACGCCATTAATCTTGGACTACTTTCAAGTTTAATATTAATGTTTTGTTCACTACAGAATTTAATAACATTATTTTTTATTGGAACTAAATCAATAGATTTATATTTTCCGTCAAGAAAAATTGATATAAATGGATCAATATTACTGGAATTAGTATCATCATCAATCATGTGGCCTAACTTTGTTTTTTTAACACTCAAATATTCTGCATTATTATCGTTTGGACAAATAACTAATGGAACTCTCTCAATAACTTCTATTCCATAACCACCTAATCCAGCAATCTTTCTTGGATTGTTGGTTAACAATTTTAATTTTTTTATACCTAAATCAGTTAAAATTTGTGCTCCAACTCCATAATTTCTGAGATCAGCTGGAAAACCTAATTTTTCATTAGCTTCTACAGTGTCTAATCCACCATCTTGTAAACTGTAAGCTTTTAATTTATTTATTAGACCAATACCTCTGCCTTCTTGTCTCAAGTAAACAACAACTCCTTCTTCCTCCTTTTCTATTCTTGATAAAGCAGCCTCTAACTGGGGTCTACAATCACAACGTAAAGATCCAAAAGCATCACCAGTTAAGCACTCTGAATGCATTCTTACTAGTACAGGCTCGCTTAATTTCGATGATTTTTGTTTAACTAATGCAACGTGCTCTGAACCATCTAGATCATTAACATATCCATATGCTTTGAAATTACCAAAAATACTTGGAAGAACAGCATCAGATTTTCTAAATACAAATCTTTCAGTTTGAAACCGATAACTTATTAAATCAGCTATTGATATTAATTTCATTCCCCACTGCTTTGCATACTCTTTAAGTTGCGGAAGTCTTGACATAGAACCGTCAGGATTTTGTATTTCACAAATCACTCCAGCAGGATAAAGGCCTGACATTGCGGCAATATCTACTGCCGCCTCGGTATGACCTGCCCTTTTTAATACTCCACCTTTTTTAGCTCTTAATGGAAAAATGTGTCCTGGCCTCCTTAAATCATCAGGTTTTGTATTTGGGTTTATAGCAACTTGTATTGTCTTTGCCCTGTCTTCAGCTGAAATTCCGGTAGTAACATTATTTTCAGGTCCAGCATCAATTGATACTGTAAAAGCTGTTTGATTTTCATCTGTATTTCTATCTACCATTAGTGGTAAATCTAAAGAGTCAAGTTTTTCACCTTGCATTGCTAGGCATATAAGGCCCCGTCCCTCAGTAGCCATAAAATTAATTTGCTGTGGAGTTGCAAACTGAGCAGCACATATTAAATCTCCTTCATTTTCTCTTCTTTCATCATCTACAACAATTATGCATTCACCATTTCTTATAGCAGCCAATGCATCGCTGATAGGATCAAATTCAATTTTAAAAGAATCATTTATATCCAAAATTGTTCCATTATTTGATTTGGGACTTGTTTCTTTCATTATTCCTATCAATATAGAAAAATAGTGTTTTAGTTACCTTAAATTCAACACTTTATAATCCTATCTCAAAGTCTGCCAATTCAAAGAAATGAATGTTGCAATAGTAGGTGCTACTGGTTACGGCGGTATTCAAGCGGTAAATCTCTTAAAGAAAAATAAAAAATACAAAATTTCATTTTTAGGAGGTAATAAAACATCTGGATCAAAGTGGAATGATAATTTTCCTTTTATTTATCTAAATAATGATCCTTATATAGAAGAAATTTCCGTAGATAATATTTCAAAAAATGCAGATGTTGCTTTGCTTTGCTTACCAAATGGCATATCTTCAACATTGACAAGGAAATTATTAGATCGAGGAGTTAAAGTTATTGATTTATCTGCTGATTACAGATATAAGTCTTTAGAAGAATGGAAAAATGTATATTCCAAAGAAGCTGCTATTTATAAAAGGAATGATGATGATTTATGTAAAGAGGCAGTCTACGGTCTTCCTGAAATAAATAAGGAAGCCATTTCAAAAGGAAGATTAATTGCCTGTCCAGGATGCTATCCAACATCTGCTCTTATTCCATTAGTTCCTTATCTTTCGCAAGGAATTATTGAAAATGAAGGAATAGTGATTGATTCTAAAAGTGGAACCTCTGGAGGAGGTCGAGAAGCAAACCAAAAGCTACTCTTATCAGAATGTGGTGAAGGCTTATCAGCATATGGATTGATAAACCATAGACATACCTCAGAGATCGAGCAAGTAGCATCTATAATTTCTGGAAATAAAATTGAACTGCTTTTTACACCTCATTTGGTTCCAATTTCAAGGGGTATGCATTCGACTATATATGGGAGATTAAGAGATCCAGGATTAACTTCTGATGATTGCAGAATTCTTTTGGATAATTATTACAGAAATTTCAAAAATATTAAAGTATTACCTGTAGATACATACCCTTCAACAAAATGGGTTAAAAATACTAATCAAATTTTCCTTTCTGTTAAAGTTGATATTCGAAATGGAAGAATTATAATTTTATCTGCCATCGATAATTTGTTAAAAGGTCAGACTGGGCAAGCAATTCAAAATTTAAATATTATGAGTGGATTTTCAATGGATGAAGGTCTTGATTTAACTAATAATTTTCCATAAAATTACTTCTTATCAAAAAACCAGCTTGAGAGATTGAGTGAGGTAAAATTTTATGCTCAAGCATTTGTATCCTTTTGGAAAGTGATTCAATATCATCATCATCTCTAATTGACAATGCAGCTTGCATTATCAATGATCCACTATCTACCTCCTCTTCTACAAAATGTACTGAACAACCAGTTATTTTTGAACCATTCAATATAGAATCCTTTATCGCAGAACCACCTTTAAATGCCGGAAGTAATGAAGGGTGAATATTTATTATCTTATTCTTAAATTTATTAATAAAAAATGGAGTAACAATTTTCATCCAGCCTGCCATAACAACAAGTTCAACATTGTAATGAATTAAAGTATTTACAATTTCTAATTCAAATGCCTCTTTTTGCAGAAAGTCTTTGCTTCTTATAATTTTGTGCGGTATTTTTCTACTTATAGCTCTTTTTATACAACCCGCTTCATCTTTGTTAGTTATAAGAACTTTTATATCTATATCTAATTCATCCTTCTCTGCGAGATTAATTAATTCCTGAAAGTTTGTTCCTTTCCCAGAAGCAAGCACACCTATTTTTAATTTTGGTGAAAATCTTCTAAATTCAGATATCTCAGGCGAAATTATGTAATTAAATGATCTATCCAAAGTTTTTTATTTTATCCAATGATAAATTCATATGAAATAAAAAAAACCCTCAATTTAAATTGTTTATATTCAAAAACATATTTATTTGAAGATAAAAATTTAAACAAATTTAAATGATTCAAATCTATCTACTATTCGTATAGATATAATTGAATAATTAACAAAAGAAACAAATATATAAAATGAATGGAGATTTAAAATCTTGGGATAAATTTTGTAATTATCTTTGGTTTGATAAAAAATTAAATATTTGGTTAGACATAAGCAAAATTAATTTCACAAGTA
This sequence comes from uncultured Prochlorococcus sp., assembly GCA_902539115.1. Classification (GTDB taxonomy): domain Bacteria; phylum Cyanobacteriota; class Cyanobacteriia; order PCC-6307; family Cyanobiaceae; genus Prochlorococcus_A. Next base: position 73,905 of record CACBHP010000004.1, read on the forward strand.
AAGAGATAAAAAATTTAGAAGATAAATTTATAGATGTTTTTTCATCAATAAAAGAATTAGAAAATGGTGCAATCTCAAATATTGATGAAAATAGACAAGTTGGACATTATTGGCTTAGAAATCCATCAATTTCACCCTCTTCAAAAATAGGAGAGGAAATTAGCGCAGATATTAATGCAATCTCTGAATTTGGAAAACAAATTTTAAATGGAGATATTAAGAATAAGAATAATCGGCACTATACTGATGTTCTATGGATAGGCATTGGTGGAAGTGGTTTAGGACCATTACTTATTACAGAGTCACTGCAGAAGTGCTCTAGAGGCTTAAATTTTTCTTATATCGATAATGTTGATCCTTTTTTAATTAGCGAAAAGTTAGAAGAGTTATCTGAAAAATTATCAACAACATTATTTGTAGTAGTAAGCAAATCAGGTGGTACGCCTGAACCTAGAATTGCTATGGAAATTATTAAAAGTCACATCGAAAACAATTCTCTTGAATGGAATTCTAATGCTATAGCTATAACAATGAAAGATAGTAAGTTATTTAATAAAGCCACTTCTGAAAATTGGTTAAAAATATTTAATTTGCAAGATTGGGTTGGAGGAAGAACTAGTATTACTAGCTCTGTGGGATTACTTCCATTAGCTCTAATTAATGAAAATATATTTGAATTTATTAGAGGTGCATCATTAATGGATGAGGCCACACGTATAAGTGATTTAAAAAATAATCCAGCAGCACTATTATCATCCGCATGGTATTTAACTGGGGATGGTATTGGAAAGAGAGATATGGTCGTTTTACCTTATAGAGATCGGTTACAGGTATTTAGTAAATATCTCCAGCAATTAGTAATGGAATCATTAGGTAAGAAATTTAATAGGAATGGTGAATTAGTTAATCAAGGTATTTCCGTTTTTGGTAATAAAGGATCTACAGATCAACATGCTTATGTTCAGCAATTGAGAGATGGTATTGATAATTTCTTTTGTATATTTATTGAATTATTAGATTCTCCATCTACTAATATTTTTGATGAAAAAGAGAATCCTAAAGAATATCTTTCAGGTTTTTTGCAAGGAACCAGATCAGCACTCTCTAGTGAAAACAGACAAAGTATCACTATTACGTTAGAAAAGTTAAATTGTTTTTCACTAGGTGCCTTAATAGCTTTATTTGAGAGGGCTGTTTCCTTCTATGCTGAATTGGTAAATATAAATGCATATGATCAACCTGGAGTTGAAGCTGGAAAGAAAGCAGCCGCAAATATTATTGAGTATCAACAAAAAGTAAGTAATTTATTAGAAGAAGGTGGAGAATATTCTATAAATGACATAACATCATTATTTGATAATTCAGTGAGTGAACCTATATTTTTCATAGTCCGTGAAATGTGTTTCGGTAATGATAATTATTTAGTTAAGGGCGATTGGTCAAATCCAAATTCATTAGTTGTTCAAAAAATAAATTCTTAAACAACAATATTCATAATTTTTCCTTTAACAATAATTATTTTTCTTATTTCCTTATTTTGAGTCCATTTTAATATGTTAGGTCTTTTAAAAGTCAATTCTTTAATTTGATCTTCACTCATATCATTATTAATATTTACTTTGTCTCTAACTTTTCCATTTACTTGTATTACTAGTTCATATGAATCTTCCTTTAATGCCTCGGCATTAAAGGAAGGCCAGTGTTCTAAATGCACAGATTTTTTAAATCCTATAAGATGCCATATTTCTTCTGCAATATGAGGTGCAAATGGAGCCAATAAAATACAAAATGTTTTTAAAGCCTCAATTTTTAAATTATTGTTTACGTCATTAATGGAATTTGATAATGAATTATAAAACTTCATTAGTTCTGAAATCGCAGTATTAAATTGATTATTTAATATGTCATTCGAAATTTCTTTTATGGCTATATTCATTGACTTTAATAAACTTTTTTCTTTATCTGGATAGGAATTATATTTACTATTAATATCTCTTGCACAATTTATATAAAGCTTCCAAATCCTGCTTAAAAATCTAAATTGTCCTTCAACATCTGTATCTCCCCATTCCAAATCTTTTTCTGGTGGTGCTTTAAATAATATAAACATTCTTGCTGTATCTGCTCCATATTTTTTAATTACTGATTCAGGGTCTATTCCATTATATTTTGACTTAGACATCTTCTCAAAAAGAACTTCGAGTTTAGAATTATCAATTGGATCTGTTGGATTTGATAGGTCAGTAATATCGGAAGGAGAAACATATTTACCAGTTTTATTGTTTTTATAGGCTGCGGCCTGAACCATTCCCTGCGTTAATAGTTTTTTAAATGGTTCATCAATTTCAAATAATTTATTATCCCGCAAAGCTTTAGTGAAAAATCTTGCATATAACAAATGCAATATTGCATGCTCAACTCCTCCAACATATTGATCTACAGGCAACCACTTATTAATTTCAATCTTTTCAAATGGCTTATTTGAACATTTTGAAGATGGATATCTTAAAAAATACCATGATGAACACATAAAAGTGTCCATAGTATCAGTTTCTTTTTTTGCCGCTATTCCACATTTTGGACATGTTGTATTTATCCAATTATTATTATCACCTATAGCATTAATCTTGTTAGCCGAGATACCTATATCTTTTGGTAATGCAACAGGTAATTCCGATTGGTTTAAAGGAACAGATCCACATTTTTTGCAATTAACGATGGGAATCGGACATCCCCAATATCTTTGTCTAGATATTAACCAATCTCTTAAACGATATTGAATCTTATTTTCGGCCCATCCTTTATTTACGCCATCCTCTGAAATTTTTAATTTAGCAATAGTATTTGCTATACCATTGTATTGATTTGAATTAATAAGATATCCATTTTCCACGTAAGCTTCATCAAGCTCTTTAGTTTGTTCGCTTTTATCCTTTATTATTGTCTGTTTAATATCAATATTATTTTTCTTAGCAAATTCAAAATCTCTTAGATCATGTGCAGGAACTCCCATAACAGCGCCTGTTCCGTATTCATCGAGAACATAACTTGCCACCCAAATAGGAATAGGTTCAGAATTAACTGGATTTATTGCTATTAAGCTAGTTTTTATTCCAATTTTCTCAAGTTCATTTTTTTTATTATTTTTTAAATATTGTTTAAGATTTTCTATATTTTGTATGATTTCTTGATCAGAAATATTTTTAATTAATGAATGATTAACAGAAATTGCTAAATAAGTAACTCCAAATAAAGTATCTGGCCTTGTTGTAAATACAGTTATTTTCGTTTCTGGATTGGTGTTGATATTGAAATTAATATTTGTACCAATTGACTTTCCAATCCAATTATCTTGCATTATTTTTACTCTTTCTGGCCAGTTATCTAATTTTTCTAAATCCTTCAATAGCTCATCTGCATAGTTAGTAATCCTTAAGAACCATTGCTTTAATAATTTTTTTTCAACTACTGCCCCAGATCTCCAAGATTTACCCTCTGAGTCAACTTGTTCATTAGCTAAAACTGTATTATCTATAGGATCCCAATTAACTTCTGATTCCTTTTGATATACAAGACCTGCCTTATATAACTCCAAAAATAGATATTGTGTCCAAATATAATAATTTTCATCACAAGTTGCAAATTCCCTATCCCAATCAACTGATAGCCCCAAAAGCTTTAATTGTGACTTCATATGAGAAATATTTTTTTTGGTCCATACACTTGGACTAATCCCTCTTTCAATCGCAGCATTCTCAGCAGGCAAACCAAAAGCGTCCCATCCCATTGGATGCAAAACAGATTTCCCCTTAAACCTTTGAAACCGAGCTATTAAGTCTGTAATAACATAATTCCTAACATGTCCCATATGAAGATTACCTGAAGGGTAGGGAAACATTGATAAGGCATAAAATTTATCGCTATTCTCAGTTAATTCGTCGGTTTTGTATAAATTGTTTGCTGTCCATATTGACTGCCATTTTTTTTCTATTTCAGATGGATTATATAAATTGGTATCAGTCTCATATTGTTTATAGGGAGAAATCACTTAATTTTTATTTGTTAAATTATTATTTTAATATCCATTGTATAAAATAGAAATAGATTGTTAAAAGGAATAATTTATAATTAAAATTTAAAATATATTATCTACAAATGAAAAATATAAATTTTGAAAAATATCAAGGTAACGGAAATGATTTTGTAGTAATTGATTCCAGAGGAAATGATTTATATAAAAATTACAAGACAAATAAAATATTTGATATAAAAAAAATTTGTAATAGGAAATTTGGTATTGGAGCAGATGGTGTGATTTTTATAGAAGAACCTAATGAAGATAACTATGCAAAAATGATAATCTTTAATTCTGATGGTTCTGAAGCACAAATGTGTGGAAATGGAATTAGGTGTTTAGTTGAGTATCTCCATGAAAATGATTCAATGAATAATAAAAATATAGAATATAAAATTGAGACTAAAGCAGGTTTAAAAATTGCAAAATATATAAATGATGAAATTACAGTAAAAATGGGATTTCCAATATTAAATAGTCAAAATATTCCTACAACAATAGAAAAAAAAATTAATTCAATTCCTTCACATGAATTTATTGATAAAAATTTTAATAATATAGGTTATGCCGTAGGAATGGGAAATCCTCATTTAATATTCTTTGTACAAGACATAGAATTAATTGATCTTTCCAGACTTGGACCTATATTTGAAAAAAATGAATTATTTCCAGAAAAAACTAATGTTCATTTTTGTCAAATCTTAAATAGAGAGAATATCAAAGTTATAGTATGGGAAAGAGGTTCAGGAGCAACCTTAGCCTGTGGAACAGGTGCTTGTGCTATTCATGTAGCAGCTTATAAATTAGGGCTTTGTAATTCACAAACCTTAGTAACATTACCAGGAGGTAATCTTAAAATTGATTGGTCAAAAGATGATTGTGAAGTCATGATGACCGGTAATGCTAAAAAGGTTTTCTCAGGATCAATATTAGTAAAATAATGGAAAATAATTTTATCTATTTAGATAATGCATCCACAACTCCATTATCTGAGAATGTTTTAAATATAATAAATTCAACTTACAGGAATTATTGGCAGAACCCATCCTCTACATATGAGCTTGGGATAAAATGCTCTACATATCTTGAAAAAATTAGATCTAAAATTGCTTATATATTTGAAGCACAACCAGAGGATATAATTTTTACATCTGGCTCTTCGGAATCAACAAATATTGTATTTAATAATATTTATGAGAACTTTAAAAATGCTAGAGTTGTAATTTCGAATGTTGAACATCAAGCAACAACTATTTGTGCTAATAAACTAAGAAAACTAAATTGGGATATTTACGAATGGAAGGTAAATAATGATGGTATTTTAAATATTTCTAATATCGACAAAATTTTTACCAATGAAACTAAACTTGTATCAATTATTTGGGGACAAAGTGAAATTGGGACAATACAACCTGTTCAATTTATAGGTTCCAAATGTGAAGAATTAAATATAATGTTTCATTTAGATGGAACTCAAATATTAAGTAATGGAATATTCAGTTGGAAAGATCTTAAATGTGATTTTTTAAGTTTATCTGCTCATAAATTTGGAGGTCCAAAAGGTATCGGTATTCTTTTAACAAAAGAAAAGTCTAGACAAATTTTAAAAAATAAAGACATATCACTTACTCAGGAATTTTCAATTAGACAAGGTACACAAGCTTTGCCATTAATCGCTGGTATGTATGAATCATTTAAGAATATTAAAGGAAAAATAAAATTATATGAATATATAACTGAATTTCCTTCTAACAATACTAATAAACTTAAAAATTATTTTTTTCAAAAAATTAAGGATAATAATCATATAAAGATTACGGGTAGTATTTACCATAGGCTTCCCAATCATATTTCGTTTCTACTGTTAAATAAACTATATGAGCCTATAAGGGCCTATAAGATTGTTAATTTCATGTCAGAAAATAGAATAGCAATAAGTAGTGGAAGTGCTTGTTCAAGCTCATCTGGGAAACCTAGTTCAACACTTAAAAATATTGGTTTAAAAGATGATGAACTATATTCAAATATTCGTGTTACTTTAGGTTCAATAAACAATAAGTCAGAAATAGATAAATTTTTAGAACTTATTCAAATATGTATTGACAAATTTTAATGGAAAGTAATTACAGACTACCTAAAGATTTAAATGAATCTCTTAAGAATATGGAGGATGCAATTATTCCAAGTTTATTAGATTCAAATAAAAGATTTACTATAGAATTTAATTTTGAAGGATTGAAATTTAACAGAATTGGAATAACTATCTACAAGATTTTATCTAAAAATAATAATGTATTCATAACATTTGCTGATCAAGGTGCTGTGGCTTTGGCTAAAAGAGACTATCCAGATATCAAAGATAAAATCTTTACTTTTAAATCATTTTACGAATCAAATAATATAAATAATATTAATAGTGCAATGATATCGATACTACCTCAGCCATATGATTTCGATTCATTTGAACCTATGTCTGATAATTATGAAGGAACACATTATTCATTAAATCCAAAATTTGAAGATGCCAATATTGGTATAGGAAGTGTTATTAGAGAGAGACGTAAATACTTTGTCAAAACATGGAAAAATATTTATTTTCTTCAGCCTCTAAATAAAGCTGCTCTTATGCATATTTATCCAAATAACTGGTTGCTTTTTAAAGAAGAAAACAAAAAATATTTTTTTAAAAAAGAATTTGAAATGAAACCGGATAACGAATCTATTTTTGTAAATTTATAGATTTAATGTGATAAAAAAAATTTATTCATTTTTCTTAATTGTTCTTGTATTAGTAACATCTCCTATTTTAATAAGATATTTACTAGCAAATCAGAAAATAACTTTTTTAAATAATATTTATTTTAATTTCCCTGGAATAATTACTAAAAATAAAAAATGTCCTACTTATGATGCTTTATTGAATCAAACGCTTGATAACTCTTTTAGTGTATCAATTATTAATAATAAAGGGGAAATAATTAGTTCCTATAATGATGAAGTTTCAAGGTTGCCAGCATCAAATCAAAAATTATTCTCATCAGCTTATGTTTTAAGCAAATATAAATTAAATAATAATTTAAAAACTTCATTATTAAAAAAAAATAAAAATAATTATTATTTGCAAGGTCAAGGTGATCCAGACCTTAATTATCAAAATATAATCGAACTAATTTCAAATGTTAAAGAAGATAAAATTATTAACTTTAATATTGTAGAAATTGATTCAAAATTATATTGGCCAAACGGTTGGACAAATACTGATAAACTTTATGAATATGGTTCTCCAATTACATCTCTTGCAATAGAAAGTAATCACAATAAATATGAAGATATTTATGTATTAAAAAATTTTATTAAAAACTATTTAATAAATAAATTTCCAAATTCAAAAGTATATATAGATTTTTTTGATTCAGAAAAAACATTTTATTTAAAAGATATTAAAGAGATAAATAAAATATATTCAACTCCAATTCTTTCATTATTAACTTTAACAAATTCTGAAAGCCATAATTTTACAGCTGAATCTCTTTTTAAAAATGCCTCAAATACATGGAACGATAATGACTATATAAAATTGAAAAAATGGCTTGAAAATAAAGGCCTCCCAGTAACTAATACATACTTTGCAGATGCTAGTGGATTGTCTAGAAAAAATAAAATTACAACAAAGTTAGTTGCATTGTTTTTAGATAAAATGAGATACTCTAATGATTTTCAAGCTTATCAATCTTCACTTGCAATTATGGGAATAAGAGGAACATTAGCTAAAAGATTTGTAAATAGTGAATTATCTGGAAAGTTTTTTGGAAAAACTGGGACTCTTTCAAATGTCTTTGCATTATCTGGCTTTTTGTATAAAAATGAAGAGCCAATAATTGTAAGCATTATCCAAAATTCTAATAATATTGATAAAGAAAAAACTTTTAAATTATTACGTGATGTTTATTACATGAAATCTTGCTAGTAAAAATATTATTTAAAATATTCTTTCAAATCCCTTTCCACAGAGGGGGGTACCATGTGATTAATTTCACCCCCAAATTTTGCAACTTCTTTTACTAAAGAACTACTAAGAAAACTATAATTTGTATTAGTCGACAAAAATATAGTTTCAATATCATTATTAAGAGATTTATTTGTATGAGCAATCTGAAGTTCATACTCAAAATCACTCATTGCTCTTAAGCCTCTAAGAATAAGATTAGCTTTTAGATTATTTGCACAATCAACAGTAAGTCCGGAATAAGAAATAACTTCAATATTAGGTAAATGAGAAAGAGAATTTTTTATTTGTATTATTCTTCTTTGAAGATTAAATGTTGGTGTTTTAGAAGTATTTTCTAAAACAGCAACTACTAGATTGCCAAATATTTTTTCAGCTCTTTCTATTAAATCAATATGTCCATTTGTTAAAGGATCAAATGTACCTGGATAAAGAATTTTCATGAATTTATTATGATCGAATAAGAAATTTAGTTAAAATAAGAATATTAGATAAATCAATTATGACATTAAATCTAGAAGCAAAAAAAATCTTATTAAGAAAAATACCTCACGGATTGTTTATTTGTGGCGTTAGAGACGAGGATAAAAATGAAGTTAATGGATTTACTGCAAGTTGGGTGACTCAAGGTTCCTTCACCCCCCCATTAGTTGTAATGGCAGTTAGAGCAGAGGGTTCTAGTCATGAAACAATAAAGTCCACCAATAAGTTCTCATTAAATGTGCTCAAAAGTGATCAAAAGGATCTGGCAGCTGTTTTCTTTAAACCCCAAAAAGCATTAGGAGGTAGATTTGAATCTGTTGAATTTAATTTAGGTGAGCTAGGATTGCCAATCTTAGTTGATAGTGTAGGTGGAGTTGAATGTAATGTTGTTGGAAATGTTATTCATGGAGACCATACAGTTTTTGTAGGAGAGGTTAAATTTGCTTATTTGAATAACGATGTTGAC
>CACBHP010000005.1 GCA_902539115.1 uncultured Prochlorococcus sp.
TCATTTCTTACCCACTTTTTTGGGGTTGAATTTTTATTAGTGCTTCCAAAATTAAAAAAATTTGAAGTTTTCGCAAAATTGCCAAATCCCATATTAATAGCTTCCAATATTTTCGAAAGGTTATTTTTAAACTCCAAAAATGTAGTTATTTTTTTCTTTTCGTTATCTGTCAATTGGTACCATCTAGATAAAAAGAGCTCTATTAAATAAAAAATAATTAGTACTGTAAAAAAAAGGAAAATTACAAAAAATGATTCATCTAATGTTTTGTTTTTAATTATTAATATCAAACCTATTGATAAATTTAAAAAAGCTTTTATTAAGTCTTTTGGTTTGCCGAGCTCAAGATAAATTATCGGTACAGTAAGAAAAATAGTCCCAACTACAATATAAAAAGCTCCCAAATAAAATATTAAACTATTCATTAAATTAACTACTTGAATCAATTATAAGATTTGATATGGATAAACAAACTAACTATCAGAATTCCCTGAAGTGCGGTCGGGGAGACTTGAACTCCCACACCCGAAGATACGAGTACCTAAAACTCGCGCGTCTACCAATTCCGCCACGACCGCTCAAATAAAATAATAATTGAAATAGGTTTATTTTAAAAATTTTTTTTCTTAAGATGATTAATTTGACACATTAAAATTAAATTAAAAATCACTTAAAAGAAAATTTTTATATTGCAGCATGCAATCAACTTAAAATATTAGTTATATTATTTAAAGAATTAAAGAAACGATTTCAAACCTAACCAGTAAAAATACAACAAAAATTACTAATTCTTCAAAAACATCTTATTGGCAAAAAGAGATTAAAAATTACGTAGATCCGCCAAGTTTTTGGAATCCAACATTAGGTTTATTTTTTGGCGGTTATTTTCTAGCTTTTCTTAGCATATGGCAATGGTATAGAGGTGTTTGGCCTTTACCTTTACTTGTAGCCACTGCGTTTTTAGCTTTACATATTGAAGGTACTGTTATTCATGATGCTTGTCATAAAGCTGCTCATCCAGTTCCTTGGATAAATCAAGCAATGGGTCATGGCTCAGCAATTCTATTAGGGTTTAGCTTCCCAGTTTTTACAAGAGTTCATTTACAACATCATATTCACGTAAATCACCCAAAAAATGATCCAGATCATATTGTCAGTACTTTTGGTCCAATTTGGCTAATTGCCCCAAGATTTTTTTATCATGAAGTATTTTTCTTTCAAAGAAAACTTTGGCGAAGATATGAATTACTACAATGGGGAATTGAAAGATCCATATTCATAACAATTATCCTAGCAGGTTTGAAATTTGACTTTATGAATTTAATTTATAATTTATGGTTCGGCCCAGCATTAATGGTAGGAGTTACTTTAGGAATATTCTTTGATTATTTACCACATAGACCATTTCGATCAAGAAATAAATGGATAAATTCTCGAGTTTATCCCAGCAAATTTATGAATTTATTGATAATGGGACAAAATTATCATCTTATTCATCATCTTTGGCCTTCGATTCCTTGGTTTGAATATAAAATAGCTTATGAAAAAACTAAGCCCTTATTAGATAAAAAAGGCTCCCCGCAAAGGGTTGGGATTTTTGAAAGTAAAGAAGACATTTTTAACTTTATTTATGATTTATTAATAGGTGTAAGGAGTCATAGCAAAAAGAGGGGGAAAATAAGAAAAATCATAAATTTATGTCCAGGCTTTAAAATAAAAAAATTTTTATTAAAGATAGTCAATAAAACATTTATTGGAAGCAACTAAATAACTTATTCATTAATAATTTTTGGTACTTTAAAATATTTATCTTCTCTCGATGGACCCAATTCTAAAAGCTCTTCATTACAATCAGAATTTTTCTTTTCGTCTTTTCTAAATACATTTATTACCTCTATAGCTCTGGTTGTACAGGGGACATCATCTGTGTCAATTTTTTCAAGTTGTCTTATATAATCTAATATCTTTTCTAATTGTTCTGCGTGATTATTAATTTCATTCTCGTTAAGTTCTAATCTCGCTAAATGAGCAACTTTTTTTACTTCCTCTTTAGTTATTTTTGTCATACCTTTAAAATCTTTCTTATTAAATAATAGTTTATTAAAAACATCTTATTTAAATTTCCTTTGAATTTCATATAATTTAAAAATTAATCACATCTTTTTTAGAAATCAATATAAATTTATAGCCTTAACTATTTTTCTCAGCTAAATATGTTATTAGATAAATATTGAAAAATAGAAGAAGAATTATTTCCAAAAAATTTTTTTTATCGGCACTCTAAACTTGTTGCCCCTGATTTAATAGGCTGTCACCTCATAAAAAAAAATAATGAGACAGGTCAAATTGAGGGGGTTATTGTTGAAACTGAAGCTTATTCACAGGAAGAAGAGGCCTGTCATGGCTACCGCAAAATGACTGAATCAAACAAATCATTATTTGGCAAACCTGGCACATTTTATATTTACAAATCTTATGGCATTCATCATTGTTTAAACATAGTTACTGATAAAGAAAATTTTGCGAGTGGTGTATTAATAAGATCAGTTTTTATCCCTAAAAAGAATGAAAGATTAGCTTCTGGACCTGGCCTAGTTACTAAGACATTCAGTGTAGACATTTCATTTAACTCACTTGAAGTTCTTAATAACAAATCTTTATGGATTTCTCCAAGAGATTCCACTCTAGAAGAAAAAGATCTTATTCAAACTACGAGAATTGGCATATCAAAGGCAAAAAATATAAAATGGCGTTGGTATCTCAAAAAAAGTAGGAGTGTAAGTAAAAGATTAAAAGGTGACAGAACACCTAAATTTCAATAATCATTTATCTTTGAAACGTAATGCAAATTTGGCCTCATAAACATATCCACACACTAGCTAATTTTTCAATTAAAGATTATGAGTCAGTATTTGAATTAGCTAATAGATTTGATGCACTAAAGAATGCAGGAACAAAAAAGATACCGGCCTTACAAGGAACTTTGGTAACATCTTTATTTTTTGAACCTAGTACGAGAACAAAAAATAGTTTTGAGCTTGCAGCAAAAAGGCTTTCTGCTGATGTCCAAACGTTTGCTCCATCCTCTAGTTCTTTAACAAAAGGCGAAACAATAATTGATACAGCCATAACTTATTCTGCTATGGGCGCTGATACATTAGTAATCAGACATTCATCAAGTTACATAACCTTTGAGATCGCTGAAAAACTTGATGCAATAAATTCCAAGACTTCCGTTCTTAATGCTGGAGATGGATTACATAGTCACCCTAGCCAAGGATTGCTTGACATCTATACATTAATAAAATTCTTTTCCAAAAAAAACATTAAATACTGAGGTTTTAAATTCCAAAAAGATTTTAATAATTGGAGACGTTAATCATTCAAGGGTTGCCAGATCAAATCTTTGGGCTTTGAGTGCATTCGGCGCAGACATTATCTTATGTGGTCCTAAGACATTAATACCTGATGAATTTATCAATTTTTTAAAAACTCCTGCGCCAAATCAAATTGAAGATCCTGTTAAATCAAGAGGTTCCATAACAATTTCTAGATCATTGGAAGAATCAATAAAAATTGCAGATGCGATCATTGTTTTAAGACTTCAAAAAGAGAGAATGATGGAGAATTTACTTAGCAGCATTGATTCATATAGTTTGGATTATGGATTAACCCCAGAGAAATTATGCTTGAATAGTAAAGAAATTCCAATTCTCCATCCTGGTCCTATTAACAGAGATATTGAAATAAGTAGTAAAGTAGTAGATCGATATCCTAATTGCTTAATTAATAATCAAGTTGCAAACGGTATACCTATAAGAATGGCTTTGCTTTATCTATTACAAAAATATAACAAATAAATTTATAGCAACTTAAGACTTTCGGTAAAGAAACCATAAAATAATCCTAATCTTAAAGAATCTAAAAAAAGAACTAAAAATTTCTTTTTCCTTTCAAATCTAAAATTTCTTCTTAGAACTATTAAAATCTCGATAAAAACTACTGATAAGAAAGCAGCTACAGGATCCATGAGTTCCACAACTGCACTTACCATACCAAGAGAACTTCCAATGAAGTAGCCAATCAAAAGAGTAATCATTGAAATTGAATATCGTCGCCATGGATTATTAGCCCAAATACTTAGTGTATTAATATTTTCAACAATTTTTATCTGAAATTTTGTCTTTTGAGGCTTAACAACCATTTTGTATTAAACTAAGCTGCTTCAGAGTTTGATTGAATTTTAGTATTTCCTTCTATTAATTCAAGCAATGCTTCCAACTGAGCCATTAATCCTCTCAACTCGCCTGGTTCAGGGAAAAGATCATCTTCTTTTATTCCTAAATGCATTTCTCTGAGCTCTTGTCTTAAATAGCGAATGTGACTAATGACTTGCTCTCTTTTGGTTTGCGACATGTAATATATTATGACAATAATATATTAAGAGAGAATATTTTTGAAAAGTAGAAATTGCATATTTATGATTGAAAATGAAGATAAATTAAGTAACAAAAATTTGAAAATATTATGAAAATTGAAAATTTTCTTATCTTTGAAAATATTTACTTAATAGTTATATCAATTTTAAATAATTACTTGAGGCTTTATTATTAGAGTATATTGGCTTTTCTCAATATGAAATTCATTTCTGAAAATCAAATAAGTGAGGAACTAGTAAATTCTTTTGATGAAGAAATGACCCTTAAACTCGCTAAAAGGCTAGAAGAAGATAACTATAATACTCCATTTGATGGTTTAAAAGACTGGCACTTACTTAGGGCTCTTGCAATTAATAGACCTGAATTAACAACTAATTATATCCATCTTCTCGATCAGGAACCTTTCGATGAAAACTAATAGTAAGGGCTCCAAAATAAAGGTTCTTTTATTAATAACGGGGAGTATTGCAGCTGTAAGGATACCACTATTAGTAAGCCAATTAGCGAAAGAGAATTATGAAATAAGATGCGTTTTATCTAAAAATGCAGAAAAATTAATAAAGCCGCTTTCTCTCTCTATCTTGAGTAGAAACCCTTGCATTTTAGAAAATGATCAATGGTCTAATAGTCAATCAATACCTCTTCACATAGAACTAAGTAATTGGGCTAATATTTTAATCATTGCGCCTTTAACAGCGACAACATTATCAAAATGGGTAACTGGAAATGCAGAGGGATTGATCCCAAGCATCTTAATAGCAAATATAAAACCAATTATTGTTGCACCAGCCATGAATACACAAATGTGGCTAAATAAAGCTGTCCAAAAAAATTATGAAAATTTACAGAATTACGAAAATGTTTTGTCTTTGCAACCAAGTGAAGGCCTCTTAGCGTGTGATGCTATTGGCATCGGTAAGATACCTCCAAATGATCTAATCCAATTAGCTCTTGAATTTATAGCTTCACACAAACAAAATGAATATCGCAAAGATTTATTTGATAAAGAAATTTTAGTAACTGGAGGGTGCACTTCAGAGAAAATTGACGCGGCAAGACATATTACTAACAAAAGTTCTGGTGCTATGGGCCTTCTTCTTTCTCAAGTAGCGAGGTTCAGAGGAGCGCAAGTAAAATATGTCCATGGGCCTCTGACAATCGATAAGAATCTTACTGATGGAATAAAAAGATATGAAATTGAAACTAGTGTTGATTTAATTAGGGCACTTAATAATGAAATATCAAATTGCGATTATTTTTTCATGAATGCAGCAGTATCTGATTTCAAGATAACCTCTAATACTTTAGCTAAAGTTCCAAAAAATAAAATTAATGCTCATTTGAATAAAAACTTTGAGCTAGTCCCAGATATTTTAAAAACAATTAGTAAATCAAAAAAAGATAACCAAGTTTTTGTAGGCTTTTGTGCTTTTACAGGATCTATCGAAGAAGCACGAAAAACAATTAAAGAAAAGATTATCCAAAAGGGTTGTGATTATCTATTCGCAAATCCAATTGATCTTGAAGGCCAAGGATTTGGCTTTTTGGCACAAAATGAAGGTTGGCTGTTCGATACGAATAATACGGAGCACTACATTAACAAAACATCAAAAATTGATTTAGCAAATAAATTAATAACCCAAATTATTTCATTAAAAAAATAAAAAAAAAATTTTTTATTTGTATTTTTTTGTAATCTTAAGCATTAAAAATGATGTGATAGCTTAAAATAATTCCAGTTTTTTAGAATCTAAAAAGCTACGGGTTGTTTCGAGGATTTAAAAGTCCTATCTTTTAAGGTCTTTTCCCTTGTAATATCCGTACTGAACTTTATTAGATGACCTTTAATCTATCGTCACAGAACTTTACTGCAACTTTAATTATGAGAATTCGTTCTTTCTTAGCTTTTGTTATTTCAATTTGTATAACTTTTGCTTTCGTACCTGTTAAAACATTTGCTTTTTCTGAAAGAGGAAATGCACAATTCACAGATGTTGTTAACACAGGAAAAGCTAATGATTGCCCTACATTAGACTCATCTCTTGTCGGATCAATATCTCTAGGGAATGGAGATAGCCTTAAAGGAATATGCATGCATCCAACAGAAGTTTATGTAAAAGTGCCAGGGACGAAACGAAAAGCTGCAGAATTTGTTTCTACAAAAATTATAAGTCCTAGAAATAACACCACAGTGACAGAAGTTTATGGAGATATAGATTCAGGAACTTTCACCGAAAAAGGTGGTATTGATTTTCAACTTATTACTGTATTAACTCCGGGTGGTTTAGAGGTGCCATTTGCATTCTCAGCAAAAGATCTTACAGCTGATTTACCTTCATCTATTGAGCCAGGCACGGAGGTTAGTGGTTCAACATTTACCCCTAACTATAGAACTGGTGATTTTTTAGATCCTAAAGCAAGAGCTAAAAATACTGGTGTTGAATATGCTCAAGGTTTAGTTGCATTAGGTGGAGATGATGAAGAACTTGCGAAAGAAAATATTAAAGTTGATGTAAACGGTACTGGCGTTATTACTCTTTCAATCAATAGTGTAGATTCTGATACAGACGAATTTGCTGGTACTTTTGAAGCTATCCAACCTTCAGATACAGATATGGGTTCAAAAGATCCACTTGATGTAAAAATAATTGGGGAGCTATACGGAAGAAAAGCATAAATCCTATTTAAGAGAAAAAGGGGGTTGAACCCCTCTTTTTTTTTCAAAATTTTTCTCTATCAATTTAAAAAATGGAATTACAACAAAAAACTAAAAAAGATACTAATGGACTAATACCGCCTTATGGAGGGGAATTAAAAAATTTAATTATCAAAGATAAAAACCTTAAAAATGATCTTATCTCCAAAGCTACTTATGAGTTTGAATGCAGCGAGAGAAATGCATGCGATGTAGAACTTTTGATGGTTGGAGCTTTTTCTCCATTAGAAGGTTTTATGGATGAAAATAATTATAATTCGGTAATTAAAAATAATAGAGATACAAACGGGTTGCTTTTTGGTCTACCTATTGTATTTGATTCAAATAATAAAAAAGTAAAAGCTGGAGAGACAATATTGCTTACTTATAAAAAACAAAAAATAGCAGTTTTAGAAGTTAGCTCTAAATGGGAGCCTGATAAATCCTTAGAAGCTGAACTTTGTTATGGTACTAATTCTTTAGATCATCCTGCAGTTAAGATGATTTTTAATGAGAGAGGGAGATTTTATATCGGAGGAAGAGTTTATGGTTTCGAAATACCAATTAGAGAATTCCCCTGCAAAACCCCAGAAGAAGTTAGATCTAAACTTCCATCAAATCATGATGTGGTTGCATTTCAATGCAGAAATCCAATACATAGAGCACATTATGAATTATTTACTAATGCCTTACTCTCAGATAATGTCTCCTCTAACTCAGTTGTTTTAGTTCATCCAACTTGTGGGCCAACTCAACAAGATGATATCCCTGGAAAAGTTAGATATTTGACCTATAAAGAATTAGAAGAGGAAATATCTGATGAAAGAATAAAATGGGCTTTTTTACCTTATTCAATGCATATGGCAGGGCCAAGAGAAGCTCTTCAACATATGATAATCAGAAGAAATTATGGCTGCACCCATTTTATTATTGGTAGAGATATGGCTGGTTGCAAGTCATCATCAACTGGTGAAGATTTTTATGGCCCATATGACGCCCAGAATTTTGCAAATAAGTGTGCAGATGAATTGATGATGCAAACTGTTCCTTCAAAAAATTTAGTTTATACGAAGGAAAAAGGATATATAACAGCTGAAGAAGCTAAAGAATTTAATTATGAAATTATGAAACTAAGTGGTACTGAATTTAGAAAGAAATTGAGGAATGGCGAAACAATTCCTGAATGGTTTGCATTCAAAAGTGTAGTAGATGTTCTAAGACGCTCTTAATATTGTTTTATTATTAGTATTATAGATTTATTAAAGATTTTTTATCGTGAACAAACGCTGGAGAAATGTAGGACTTTATGTTCTAGCTGTTATTACTGTAATTTTCATAGGTACTTCTGTATTCGATAAACCTAGTACAGAAAATGCTACAAAGACCTTAAGGTACAGTGATTTTATAGAGGCAGTTCAAGATAAAGAAATCAGTAGAGTATTAATATCTCCAGACAATGCAACAGCACAAGTTGTTGAAAATGATGGAAGCAGATCTGAGGTCAATTTAGCCCCTGACAAAGATTTATTAAAAATCCTAACTGAAAATAATGTAGATATTGCTGTAACTCCCACAAAACTAGCTAATCCATGGCAACAAGCTATAAGTAGCTTGATTTTCCCAGTACTTTTGATCGGAGGCTTATTTTTTCTTTTCAGAAGATCCCAAAGCGGGAATTCTGGAGGTGGTAATCCTGCCATGAGTTTTGGCAAGAGCAAAGCCAGATTGCAAATGGAACCATCTACACAAGTAACTTTCTCAGATGTTGCTGGTGTTGAAGGTGCAAAATTAGAACTCACTGAAGTCGTAGATTTTCTTAAGAGTCCAGATAGATTTACTGCAGTCGGAGCAAAAATCCCAAAAGGAGTTCTTCTTGTTGGCCCTCCTGGTACAGGAAAAACATTGCTAGCAAAAGCAGTAGCTGGAGAAGCAGGAGTACCTTTTTTCTCAATATCAGGTTCAGAATTTGTAGAGATGTTTGTAGGTGTTGGAGCTAGCAGAGTTAGAGATCTATTTGAACAAGCTAAAAAAAATGCTCCTTGTATTGTGTTCATTGACGAAATAGATGCAGTTGGAAGACAAAGAGGTGCTGGTATGGGCGGAGGAAATGATGAAAGAGAACAAACATTAAATCAACTCCTAACCGAAATGGACGGTTTCGAAGGAAATTCAGGAATTATAATAGTAGCTGCCACCAACAGGCCTGATGTCTTAGATTCAGCTTTAATGCGTCCAGGAAGATTCGATAGACAGGTAACAGTAGATAGACCAGATTACGCTGGAAGATTACAGATATTAAATGTTCATGCGAAAGATAAAACTCTTTCAAAAGACGTTGATTTAGATAAAGTTGCTAGAAGAACACCAGGATTTACTGGTGCAGATTTAGCTAATCTTTTAAATGAGGCAGCAATACTAGCAGCTAGAAAAGATTTAGATAAAGTAAGTAATGATGAAGTCGGTGATGCCATTGAAAGAGTTATGGCTGGCCCAGAAAAGAAAGATAGAGTCATCAGTGATAAGAAAAAAGAATTAGTTGCTTATCATGAAGCTGGTCATGCACTCGTTGGAGCATTAATGCCTGATTATGATCCAGTAGCAAAAGTTTCAATAATTCCTAGAGGTCAAGCTGGAGGTTTAACCTTCTTTACTCCAAGTGAAGAAAGAATGGAATCCGGTCTTTACTCTCGTTCTTACCTTCAAAATCAAATGGCAGTAGCTCTTGGGGGAAGAGTTGCTGAAGAAATAGTCTATGGTGAAGAAGAAGTAACAACTGGCGCTTCAAATGATTTACAACAAGTTGCCAACGTAGCAAGACAAATGATCACTAAATTTGGTATGAGTGACAAAATAGGTCCAGTCGCTCTAGGTCAATCTCAGGGTGGAATGTTTTTAGGAAGAGATATGAGTTCTACAAGAGACTTCTCTGAAGACACAGCCGCAACAATTGATGTGGAGGTTTCAGAACTTGTTGATGTTGCCTACAAGAGAGCTACAAAAGTCTTATCAGATAATAGAACTGTTTTGGACGAAATGGCTCAAATGCTAATTGAAAGAGAAACTATAGACACTGAAGATATCCAAGATTTGCTTAACCGATCAGAAGTTAAAGTAGCAAATTATATTTAGTTTTAAAAAATAAATATTTAATGAATATTAAAGAGGATTCTTTTTCAGATTTGCTGCTAAAAGATTCTTTTTTTTTACTCATAAAACCGGAAGATAATATTTACTCAAATACTTCTATAAAGAATTCATTTTTTGAAGAATTAGAAAGCTTAGTAAAATTAGGATTAAAGAATATTGAAATAAGTTGGTCAAACAACGAAAAGTGGTTGGATTTTGTATACGAAATTAAACTCAAATTTCCAAGAATTAATTTAGGCTCTGCCTCCATAGTTAATAAGCAATCAATAGAAGATTCATTAAAAATTGGATTAAATTTTTCTATGATGAAATTTTGGGATAAAGATCTTTTCAATTATTCGAGGTCAAAAAATTATTTATTAATTCCCGGAATTAAAAATTTAAAAGATCTTGAGGAAGCGATAAATTTAAATTGCAACATTATCAAAATTTATCCAATAAAAAGTAAAGCCTGTTCCATAGATATACTCAACTTTAAAAGTATTGATTTCATTGCTGCTGGAGGCCTATCAATCAATGATGTAAAAACTTATAAATCTTTAGGATACAAAGCAATCGTGATTGGAGATAAAGGTATTATAAATAAAAAATTTGATCAAAAAATATTTGAATGGCTCAAAAATAATTAAATAAAAGATAAATATAATTTATTTTACAAAACTACTAATTAGTCATTAAGCCACATTGAGCTTGATTCTGTAGTAAATGATCAGCAAGTACTAAAGCCACCATAGCATCAACCATAGGAACTGCTCTTGGTAGAACGCATGGATCATGTCTCCCTTTTGCCTTCATCAAAACTTCTTTTCCTTGAGCATTTACTGTTTTCTGTTCTTTCCCAATAGTTGCTGTAGGTTTAAAAGCTATCTTCATCTCAATATTTTCGCCATTACTTATACCTCCCTGTACACCGCCTGAATTATTGGATATTGTTCTTAACTTCCTAATATCATCAGATTTAATGAAGGCATCATTATGTTCGCTTCCTTTTAAATAAGTTCCAGAGAAACCTGAACCTATTTCAAAACCTTTCGTGGCAGGCAAAGACATCAAAGCCTTCGCTAAATCAGCTTCTAATTTATCAAAAACAGGCATTCCAAGACCAGAAGGGACATTTCTTACTAGACATTCAATAACACCGCCACAAGAGTCTCCTTGACGCTTTAATTGCTTAATTCTCTCTATCATTTCTGCTGATACCTCTTCATCAGGACATCTAACAATATTAGAATCTATTTTTTTGAGAGAAATTTTTTCTTTATTTATATCAGAATCAATATCATGTATACGCTTTACCCAAGAAAGTATTTCAGTATTACAGAAGTTTTTTAATAATTGTTTTGCTACAGCACCAGCAGCTACTCTTCCAATTGTTTCTCTTGCAGAGGCTCTTCCACCACCAGAACTTGCCTGGATTCCATATTTCAGATGATATGTACCATCTGCATGAGAAGGTCTAAATACTTGCTCCAAATTATCATAATCTCCTGGTCTTTGATCCTTGTTTCTTACCAACATCGCTATTGGAGTTCCAAGTGTTAACCCTTCCTTTATTCCACTTAATATTTCAATTTTATCTTCTTCATTTCTGGGTGTTGTAATGTTACTTTGGCCAGGTCTGCGCCTATCTAATTCATTTTGTATCAAATTTATATCTACTTTTAACTTTGGGGGACATCCATCAAGGATAACTCCCACTGCACCACCATGTGATTCTCCAAAAGTACTAACACGAAAAATTTTCCCAAAACTACTACTCATAGAAATATCAAATGTTTTATCTATATATAAACATTATATGAAACCAATTGAAAATTAAACAAAAAAAAAGCCCCCTAAAAGGAGACTTGTAGATTTAGAACTTTAAGCTTAACCGATAGCTGGAGCTGAAAGAGCTACTGTTGTAGACTCAGCTGCTGCTAGATCAAGTGGGAAGTTGTGAGCGTTACGCTCGTGCATTACTTCCATACCTAGGTTTGCTCTGTTAAGAACATCACCCCATGTAGGAACAATCTTTCCGTTTGCATCAACAACTGACTGGTTGAAGTTGAAACCGTTAAGGTTGAATGCCATTGTGCAGATACCCATTGAAGTTAACCATACACAAACAACAGGGAATACAGCTAGGAAGAAGTGAAGACTTCTGCTGTTGTTGAAACTTGCATATTGGAAGATCAAACGACCGAAGTAGCCATGAGCTGCAACGATGTTATATGTTTCTTCTTCTTGTCCGAACTTGTAACCATAGTTCTGAGATTCTGTCTCAGTTGTTTCTCTTATTAGAGATGAAGTAACAAGTGAACCATGCATAGCTGAGAATAAAGATCCTCCGAACATACCAGCAACACCAGCCATATGGAATGGGTGCATAAGAATGTTGTGCTCTGCCTGGAAAACAAACATGAAGTTGAATGTTCCAGAGATACCTAGAGGCATTCCGTCAGAGAATGAACCTTGACCGAATGGGTATACAAGAAATACTGCGAAAGCTGCTGAAACTGGTGCAGAGTATGCAACACAGATCCATGGACGCATACCTAAACGGTATGAAAGCTCCCACTGTCTTCCCATGTATGCTGAGATACCAATTAGGAAGTGGAAAATTACAAGCTGGTAAGGACCACCGTTATATAACCACTCATCTACAGTAGCTGCCTCCCAAATTGGGTAGAAGTGTAGACCAATAGCATTAGATGAAGGAACAACTGCACCTGAGATGATGTTGTTTCCATATAGGAAAGAACCAGCAACTGGCTCTCTAATTCCGTCGATGTCTACTGGTGGTGCTGCGATGAATGCAACGATGAAGCAAGCCGCTGCTGTAAGTAGGCATGGAATCATTAAGACGCCGAACCAACCAACATAAATTCTGTTGTTAGTTGATGTTACCCACTCACAAAACTGTGGCCAGCCTTTTAACAGCGAAGAACGCTGCTGCTGAATAGTTGTCATGAGTTCGTAAAGTATGTCTCTATAGTGAGACGTGTAAATAAAAACGGAAAATATATTCCGCTCTGAAGATTTTAGACCAAAATCGCTAAAAATGTGTAATTTTTTTTCTTAAGGTAAACTTATTTTTTGCAATATCAAAGAAAATAACCTCCATGTCTTAATATTTTCTTTGTTATTGAGGATTTAAGTTGGTAATAATCGAATGGCTTCTGAACGGAAAAAGATCGAAAGAGGTGGTTTCCTTAAGAGAGGCTAAGCGTAGAAGACTGCAATTAGAGGCTTTTGGAGCTGTTATTTATTGGAGCGAAAGAATTTAAGTTTTTAAGGATTAAGACTTAGCAAAAAAAATAAAAGCATTAAATATTAAATAAACTTATCTTTTAAATAAAGAATACTTATTAGTTTTCATCAATATTATTGTCCTTATTTCTTAATTTAAAGGCTTTCAAACTCATAAACCCATTGATTGTTTGACCTAATAACTTCTTTCTTCGTATAGCTCATGGCAATTTTTTTTTCCTTATAGGCGACTTCGCCAATAAAAACAGGCCAAATCAATTGTTCTCCATTATATTTATGAATTATTCCTTGGCTATCAAGAAATAATGGATCTCCTTTTTTAATCATTTTCCAATCTTGATTTATTCTTTCAGGGTGTATTAGGCCATCAATATATCCCTTTTCATCTCTTGGATAATCTATACTCCCTTGATGAACATGAACAATCAATTCCTTTGGAAGTTCTATAAGGTTGTTTTTTAATTTATCTATCTCTTCCCTTAAAGATCTAATTATTATTAAGAATCTATCTATGATTTTTGGATCATAAAAATTTTGTGCGACAGCTCCTATTTCAATAACTAAACCGCATGGCCAAGCTTCTACAAGAAAGCCTGTTTGAGCTTTGTCTTTTTCGTGCAAATAAATAGGCAATCCAAATTTGTTCTGCAGTAATGCAGCTAAACAAAAATCTTTGAATCTCCTCCCATACAAAACAATGCTTGTACCCATATTTGCAGTAGTAGTATGCAAATCAATTGCAATTTGACAGGGCTTAGATCCATGGATTCCAAATTGATCGACTAAAAAATTAGCTCTACTAATTTCATAAACACTATTAATATCTTGATCATGATTTTTAATTTCTTTAAAAGATCTATTTAAATCTACATCTATATATCTGTAACCTTTTTCATATGCAACAGGATTTCCTATGATGTACTCATACTCGATACCATGATTTAAACTATTTTCCTCTCTATTAAATTTCTTAACCGCCCAAACAGGATTAATTTCATTCCCATGAGTGCCTGAAACGATAAGTATTCTTTGAACAGTCATTTTTTCATTAAAAATAAAATTTTATGCAAAATAAATACCTTATAAAAGCCACCAGAAAATTCTGGTTTTGGTTTTGGACCCAATTAATGAATGGCTTCGCACCATCAGATTTACATGGTAACTATAAAAGGCCTAAAGGTATAACAATTGATAGTGAATACGATATTAATAATGCGAATGGACAAATTTATTTATTGGTAGGTAATTCTTGTCCATGGTGTCAAAGAACTTTACTCGTCCACGAAATAAAACATTTATCTAAAAAAGTTAAAGTTATTTTTTTAAAAGCAGATCTTGAGCATGGCGAATGGATTTTCAATAGAAAGTTTAAGGGATGCATGAGACTTTCAGACCTTTACAAAAAAGCTAATAAAAGGGTTATTTTTAGGGCGACTTTACCTCTTTTAATTAGTTTTGCGAAAGATGAAGTAAATATTTTGTCTAATGAAAGTTCACAAATTATAAGAGTACTCAATTCAATAAAAATTCAATCAAAAATTCAGATTTTAACTATTAAAGAATGTAATCAAAAATTTTTAGATTTAATTAATAACAGCATTAATGATGGCGTATATAAATGTGGTTTCGCCAGAAACCAGTCAGCTTACGAAAATGCAAGTCAAAATCTTTTCGCAGCTATAAATGAAGTTGAAAATTTTCTACAGAAAAACAAAGGGGACTGGATATTTGGAGAAGAGTTAACCTACGCAGATATTTACCTTTTTCCAACGCTTATAAGATGGGAATTGATATATAGCAAACTTTTCAAATGTACTGAACAAGAACTATCAAGTTTCGAAAAGATTATTGAATGGAGATTAAAATTCTTTAAATTATCTAACGTAAATAGGACATGCCTCGATAATGAATGGAAAAAAGATTACTACAAAGCTTTATTCCCTTTAAACCCAAATCAACTAATCCCAGTTTTACCATCGCTAAAGGAAATAATGGAAGTAGAGACCTAAAAAATAAAAAAATCAATTTCGAAAAAAAAATGATGTTGTAATGAACACTTATTTAGTTCATAGATAATGCAATTTCATTAGAAATTAACTATGTTATGTATGTCTACTAAAGTACGAAAAGCTTAAAATGAAATCCATTGACGAACACATCCAAAAAGATCAATCGGAAATCGAATCTGCAAAAGCAGAGGGCAATCTTCCAAAGGTCAGACATTTAACTGAAGAGCTAAAAGAACTCGAAGAATATAAGGATCATCATCCAGAGGATAAACATGATCCTAATGCTTTGGAACTATTCTGCGATGCCAACCCGGATGAACCAGAATGTCTTGTTTATGATGATTAAGTTTTCATTCGATAGATAATGCAAAAAAAAAAGGGCTTTTTTGAGCCCTTTTTTTTTGCTTATTAATTCCATTAGTAATCTCTATTAAAGTCGGATGGACTTCCTGTAAGTGAACATACAACCGACTCTTCATTTTTCATTTCCTTGACTTCTACAATTGGTCTTCCCATTTTCTTCAAAACCTCAATATCTTGAATAGTTTGACATCTAGCTATTATTTTTCCTTGTTGATCAAAACAAGTATAGAAATTCATATTATGTTTAAAGAAGTATCTTATTTATGACTAATTTTCATTATTAAATCAAGTGTTTTTTTACAAAAAAGTTTTTAGTTTAAGTTAGATCCTTTTCCATACTTCAGAAAGGAGTGGAGATAAACCTTTTTTTAAAGATGAAGAAATAACTAAAACTTTCTTTTTAGATAAATCTTCTAACTTTTTTGAAATTATTTTCAAATAATCATCATCTACCAGCTCCATTTTATTCAATACTATTATCCTCTCTTTATCTAAAAGACCTTTTCCATATTTTTTTAATTCCTGCTCAATTATCTCAAAATCATCTAAAGGATTTTCTGCAATTGCATCAATTAAGTGAACAAGAATCTTCGTTCTTTGGATGTGCCTTAAAAAATCATGGCCTAAACCTACTCCATCAGCTGCCCCTGATATTAATCCAGGAATATCCGCAAAAAGGCAACCATTCCCATCAATTTTTCTTACTACACCTAAGTTAGGTATTAGAGTCGTGAAAGGATAATTTGCGATTTTTGGACGGGCAGATGACACAACAGAAATCAAGGTACTTTTCCCAGCATTTGGAAGACCTATAATCCCAACCTCTGCAAGAAGTTTTAGTTCTAATTGAACCTCCCATATCTCACCATCTTTTCCTTCAGTGAATGATTCTGGGGCTCTATTTTGATTACTTAAATAGTAAGCATTACCATGTCCACCTCTTCCTCCAATGGCAATAGTTAAACTCTGTTTATCTTTAGTTAAGTCTCCTAAGATAATGCCGGTTTTAATATCCCTTATTTCAGTACCGCAGGGTACTTTAAGGATTGTATCCTCACCTGAAGCACCTGATCTCTTATTAGGACCTCCTTTGCATCCATCTTCAGCAAGTATTTCACGTTTGAATTTGAAATCTAATAACGTTTGAAGATTATTATCAGCCATCAAAATAACTGAACCCCCTCTGCCACCATTTCCCCCCGAAGGTCCTCCAGCAGGAACGAATTTTTCCCTCCTAAATGAAACTATTCCATTTCCACCTTTTCCAGCTTTAAGAATAATGTTGGCTTGATCAATAAATTGCACTTAATACGCTTATTAAATTGTTTTCTAGGTATTTTAAATTTTATTTTATCCACGCAATACTGCAACCAGGGCCACCCTCGTTGTTGGCTGCATCTTCAATCTTATCAACATAATTTAAACCTGATAACCAATTTCTTAGTCCTTTTTTTAATTTTCCTGTGCCAATTCCATGAACAATCCATAGCGGTCCATGAAATTTTCTAATTTTCTCCTCTATAATTATTTCAGCTTCATGAACTCTTAACCCTCTTACGTCAATTGTATTTTTACTCGTTCTAATTTTAGAAAAAGAAAAATCTTCTCTTGTGGACTTAATCTCAATTTTTGACCTTTTGAAATTAGGCTTTTCTCCATTAATCCCTTCAAAGTCATTTACAGATAGTGTGCTTCTAAATGAACCACATTTAATTTCATAAAAACCACCTTTTTTATCTAAATCTACAATTTGTCCCGTACTATTTAGACTTTTAATCTTTACAAAATCCCCTACCTGAGGATTCCATGATATGGACTTTTCAGAATTTTTTTGGGTTAAATGTTCCGTCTCAATTTCCTTTAATCTTTTTCCAATAATTCTCGTATCTTCTCCATTAACATTTTTATCTCTTAATTTTTTAATCAAATCTATCACCTCTTTTTTAGCGGATACAATATGTTTTGATAATTTAGACCTTTCAATCTCCTGGATTTTTTCAGCATTTATTTTTTGATATTCATAATTTCTCTTAAGTTCATCATGTAATATTTCAGTCCTTGCAATCAATTCTGCAGCGGCTTCTGCAGAATTTTGTTGTTTAATCCTCTCTTCCTCAAGTCCTTTAATAATACTATTAATATTGTCAACTTCTTTTGGCTTTAGATATTTTGCAGCTTCATTGAGTATGTTTTCATCGAGACCAATTCTCTTTGAAATTGACAAGGCATTACTTCGCCCAGGAATACCCCAGTTGAGTATATATTTTGGCTTCAAAGAATCCTCATCAAAGGCAACTGATACGTTTTCAAATCTTGAGTCGTTATATTTTAAAGCCTTAATATCTCCATAATGTGTTGTTGCCAAAGTGATATCAGATTTATTAGCAAATTCTTTTAATAAAGCCATCGCAAGTGCACTTCCTTCAAGAGGATCTGTGCCAGATCCAATCTCATCTAACAAAACAACTGATAATCCTTTCTTATAATCAAGTGAATCTAATATCTCTTTTATACGGGATATATGCCCACTGAAGGTAGATAAATTTTCTTCTAATGATTGATTATCTCCTATGTCCACGTATATATTTGGACAAAAAGGGATAATAGGATTATTAGTTGAAGGTATCAATAATCCTGCTCTAGCCATAAGTAAAGACAAGCCCAAACCTTTTAAAGCTGCTGTTTTACCTCCAGTATTTGGACCTGTAATAGCTACAACCTTAATATTTCTATTTATATAGAAATCGACAGCTACTGGTGGAGGGGCTCCTTTTTTCTTATGTTCCCAAATCAATAACGGATGAGAAAAACCAATTAAAGTAATAATAGGATTTTTCTCAAACGTAGGAGTTTTGCCTCCAATCCATTTCGAATATCTTGAACGAGTTAGGGCATTTTCTAATCTCAATAAAATGGATGCCATTTCAATAAGATTTTCTGAATTATCACTAACAACCTGGGACCATTTTTTAAGTAATTTAAATTCCTCTGATGTGATCCTAGCCTCTAAAGAAGCAATCTTATTACCTTTAGTTACTACACTTTCAGGCTCAAAATATACTGTATTTCCTGAAGATGAAGAGTCATGAATTATGCCTTTAAATTTATCTACATAATTAACTTTGACTGCTAAAACAGGCCTTCCATATCGATCTCCAATAGTAGTATCTTGCAAATAAGCTAAATTCTTTTGAATAAATTTCTCAACTAATATTTTTCTTTCAAGTTTCTTAGATAATAAGTCTTTTCTAAGAATTGATAGTTCAATACTTGCATTGTCTGAAATCCTTCCATTAGATTCAATGCCTTTTTTAAAAATCGTTTCGATATTCTGATGGTCAATTAAATTTTTTGTAAATGAAGAAATATAAGGCCTTTGTTCAAAATCTAATAAGATTTTTTTTAAATTTCTTGCTGCAGCTATTGTTTTCGCTATTTCTAACAATTCAGAAGATGAAATTACACCTCCCTTGAAACAAATTTCAATATTTCTACTAATATCAAAAACACCAGAAAAACTAATTGATTTATCTAAATTATTTTCTAGCTCATTTATTTCAACAGTTTCATTCAACAGTCTTTTAGAGGATTCGTATTCTGAAGGAATACCAAAACTTAAAATTGCTCGTTTACCCATTTCCGTTGAAGCGAATGAAGATAAATGCGTTTTTAATGAATCCCACTCTAAAAGGCTTATAGATTCTTGTTCTAAGGTGTTATCTGAATATGATTTTTTAGAATAAATTTTATCTTGCATACAAAAAAAAAGAATCAAACATTCGATTGAATCCCTTCAGGAGGAACATAAAGCATCTCGAGCCAGTTTCCTTCAGTATCCTTCATATAAAAAGATGCTGTTCCATCTCTATGTTCATGTAAAGGACCAACTTTTACACCAGAATTCTTTAAGTCATTTTGAATATTTTCCACTTCTTTTTTATTTTCAAAATGAAAAGCAAAGTGAGGTCCCGCAGCTTTGTAGCTAGGGCCTAACAACGCAAGTCCATCTTTCCCTTTACCAGCCTCTAAATAAGACCAATCTTTATCGTCCCAAACTAAATTCATACCAAGCTTAATATAAAAAGATTTGGCCCTCTCGAGATTCTCTACTCTAAGTGCAATGTGACCAATCCTATTTACTTCTTGTGATAACTTCAAAACAAATTAGTTAAATTATTCTTAATCTAAGAATAAACCAAATTTTTGTTAATAATGAGTTTTTAACTATCCTGCAACCATAGAGATGCGTCGCAGGCATGATAAGTGAGTATCAGTTTTGCTCCTGCTCTTTTGAAACTAAGCAACGTTTCTAACACAATATCTTTTTCATTAATCCAGTTTTTCATGGCAGCAGACTTTACCATGGAGTACTCACCACTAACGTTGTATGCAGCTATGGGCTTATTTGAAAATGTGCTTAGTCTATAAACAATATCCAAATATGAAATTCCTGGTTTTACCATCAAAATATCAGCTCCTTCATACTGATCCAATGCAGATTCAATTAAAGCCTCTTTTGAATTGGCAGGGTCCATTTGATATGTAGACTTATTGTCTGGAATTATTTTCTTACTATTTTCTCTAGGAGCCGAATCTAAAGCAGTTCTAAACGGACCATAATAAGCAGATGAATATTTGGCTGTATAACTAATAATACCTACATCAATAAATCCTTCACTATCAAGAGCAGTCCTAATTGCTCCAACTCTCCCATCCATCATGTCACTAGGACCAATAAAATCTGCTCCAGATCTAGCTTGAGTTAAGGCTTGTTTTTTTAAAATTTCAATCGTTTCATCATTCAATATTTTTCCAGTTTCATCAACTAAGCCATCATGTCCATCACACGAATAAGGGTCCAAGGCAACATCTGTCATTATTGCCATTTCTGGAATCTCTTTTTTTAATATTCGAATAGCTCTAGGAATTAAACCGTCTTCATTAAAACACTCTGCTCCATCTTCAGTCTTTAAGCTATCGTTAATTTTTGGAAAAAGAACAATACACCTTATTCCCAATTCCCATGCCCTAGTGACCTCCTTTATTAAGCCATTCATATCCCATCTAAAAGTTCCTGGCATTGCCAAAATTTCCTCTTTAAAATCTTTTCCATGAATAAATAATGGATATATAAAGTCCGAAGCTTTTAGATGGTTTTCTCTAACCATTTCTCTAATTGCCTCAGACCTTCTTAATCTTCTTGGACGAATAATCGAATTCATTTTAATATTATTTAAATTAAAAAATATTTATTTAATACATTAATCGCTCACCTTACACTTAAATCAATCAGAGACTCCTTTTGTTCAGGAAAATTAACTAAAATTTATTTAAATAAGAGAAAAAAAGTTACAAAAATATTTTGTACAAACTTCATTTTTCACAAATTTACGTCATTAAGAGATAATATCTTCTAGTTAAGTATTTATTTTAAGGAGAGCATCTTTGAAAATAATTAATGGATTTCATCTAAAAAATATAAGAGGCGATATTCTTGGAGGCATCACAGCCGCTGTGGTGGCTTTACCTCTTGCTCTTGCTTTTGGTAATGCTGCGTTAGGACCTGGCGGAGCAATTTATGGACTATATGGAGCAGTAGTAGTCGGTTTTTTAGCAGCATTATTTGGCGGAACACCTGCTCAAGTTAGTGGGCCTACCGGTCCAATGAGTGTAACTGTTGCAGGTGTAGTAGCAGGCTTAGCAGCAGTAGGGGTTCCAAGAGATCTTTCTGCAGGACAAATTTTACCTTTAGTTATGGCAGCGGTAGTAATTGGCGGCTTACTGCAAATATTATTTGGAATTTTAAAATTAGGTAAATACATTACTTTAGTTCCATATTCTGTTGTTTCAGGATTTATGTCTGGTATTGGAGTGATAATCATTGCGCTTCAGATTGGACCATTACTTGGAATTAGTACTCGAGGTGGAGTAGTCGAATCTTTAACTACTGTATTTTCAAATTTCCAGCCCAATGGTGCTGCTATTGGAGTAGCAATAATGACACTAGGTATAGTATTTCTTACTCCTAGAAAAATAAGTCAGTGGGTTCCTTCTCCTCTCTTGGCCCTATTGATAGTTACCCCAATTTCAATATTAATTTTTGGAGATGGAGCTATTGATAGAATTGGAGAAATCCCAAGGGGAATTCCATCTTTAAATTTCCCAAGTTTTAATCAATATTTCCCAATTATTTTCAAAGCAGGATTAGTCCTTGCAGTACTTGGCGCTATTGACTCCTTACTGACATCTCTAGTAGCAGACAATATCTCTCAAACAAAACATAATTCTGATAGAGAACTTATTGGGCAAGGAATAGGAAATGCTATTGCAGGTCTGTTTTCAGGTTTACCTGGAGCAGGAGCAACCATGAGAACAGTAATAAATGTTAAATCTGGAGGATCAACTCCAATTTCTGGTATGGTTCACTCGGTTGTGTTGTTGATAGTTTTAGTTGGTGCAGGACCTTTGGCTGAGCAAATACCTACTGCATTGCTAGCAGGAATTCTTATAAAAGTAGGCCTAGATATTATTGATTGGGGATTCTTGAGGAGGGCTCACAAATTATCTTTAAAAACATCAGTAGTAATGTACGGCGTACTTTTAATGACTGTTTTTTGGGATTTAATTTGGGCAGTTTTAGTCGGTGTATTCATAGCAAATATGCTCACTATTGATTCAATAACCGAAACTCAACTAGAAGGTATGGATGAGGATAATCCTTTATCAGAAGATGATCAAGGGAAAAATGCTTTGCCTGCTGATGAAAAAGCACTTCTAGATAGATGTTCAGGCGAGGTAATGCTATTTAGACTTAAAGGACCACTTAGTTTTGGAGCAGCTAAAGGCATATCTGAGAGAATGATGCTTGTAAGAAACTACAAAGTTTTGATATTAGATATCACTGATGTTCCACGACTTGGAGTTACTGCGACTCTGGCAATAGAGGATATGATGCAAGAAGCAAAAAATAATTCCAGAAAAGCATTTGTTGCTGGTGCTAATGAAAAAGTAAAAGATAGATTAGCTAAATTTGGAGTTGAAGGCATTATTGAAACAAGAAAAGAAGCTTTAGAAACTGCTCTAAATGAAATAGCCTAGTAATTTATGGAAATAAATTCAATTCTGCAAAATGTATTAGCCCCGCCAGTTCTTTTCTTTTTGATTGGAGCAATATCAGTACTCTTTAAATCTGATTTAGAGATACCAGCTCCATTACCTAAACTCTTCTCCTTATATCTGCTGCTAGCTATAGGGTTTAAAGGAGGTATAGAGATAGAAAAAAGTGGTTTTACAGATCAAGTATTGCCTACTTTAAGTGCTGCAATACTGATGTCACTTGTAATCCCGCTGATTGGATTTTTAATTTTAAGATTTAAGTTTGATGTCTTTAATTCAGCCGCAATAGCAGCAGCATACGGTTCAATTAGTGCTGTTACATTTATTTCCGCAGAAAGTTTTTTGGAAAGCCAAAAAATAGCCTTTGATGGGTTTATGGTTGGCGCCTTAGCTTTAATGGAATCTCCTGCAATAATTGTTGGATTATTACTTGTGAAATTTGCAGCTCCCAAAAATAGACCAAAATCAAGAAAAATGCATCTAAGCGCAATATTACATGAATCACTTTTGAATGGATCAGTTTATTTATTGCTCTCAAGCTTAATTGTAGGATTTCTCACTGCTTCCAGTAATCCTTCAGGGATTGCAAAAATGGAACCTTTCACTGGACAATTATTCTATGGAGCAGAATGCTTCTTCTTGTTAGATATGGGAATAGTCGCTGCTCAAAGATTGCCGAGACTTAAGAGTGCGGGTTCGTTCTTGATTAGCTTTTCCATTTTTATGCCTTTATTTAACGCATTTATTGGTGTTTTCGTTGCAAGATTTTTATCTTTAGGAGCTGGCAACGCACTTTTATTTGTGGTTTTATGTGCAAGCGCATCTTATTTAGCAGTTCCTGCAGCGATGAGGATGACAGTTCCAGAAGCTAAATCTAGTTATTATATTTCAACTACGCTAGGTCTAACTTTCCCATTCAATATAGTTCTCGGCATTCCCATATATATGAGTTTAGTAAATACCATTATTCCACTTTCCCCTCTATAAAAATGAAAAGATTAGACTTGATATTTAGTGAAAGAGAACTAGATGCAATCATTAAAACATTAGAAAAAGCTAATGTTCCTGGATATACAGTTATGAAACACGCCACAGGAAGAGGGCCTGAAAGGGTTGTTACTGAAGATATGGAATTTACAGGATTAGGAGCAAATGCTCATGTAATTGTTTTTTGTGAGCAAGAATTAATAGATAAAATGAGAGATAACATCAGGGATGATTTAAGCTACTACGGAGGAGTTGCTTATATTTCTGAAGCAACACCTCTTTAAATTAAAGAAGCAATATTTATTTTTAAGAATGAATCCAATCTACTCTTATATTTTTTCTACTATTTAAATATCTATCAATTGACATTGCCGCAATACATCCATCAGAAGCCGCAACAACTGCTTGCTTAAATGGTGTATTTCTTATATCTCCAATAGCCCATACTCCATCAGAATTTGTAGACATAAAGTCGTCCACAATAACTCCTCCGTCTTCTTTTAAAGCAATTTGATCACCTAAAAAATCAGTAATTGGCTTTGAACCACTCATATAGACAAAGACTCCATCTAAATTTAAATTGATAGGATTTTCTTCTTGCTTATTTTTTACAACAACCCCATTTACACCCATATCATCACCCAATATTTCCAATAATCTTGTTCTACTCCAATGTTTTATATTTGTATTATCCATCAATTCCATAGCTTCTTCATTATCTGATTTAGGATCACTTGATGTAATCCAATGCACGGTTGATGCAAATTTAGTTAGAACAGTTGCTTCTTCAATTGCCTCCTTGTTCACTCCAACAACTGCAACTTCTCTATTTTTATAAAAAGCCCCATCACATGTAGCACAATAACTTACCCCTTTGCCAAGAAAATCGGCTTCGCCCTTAAATGATGCAGGCCTACCCATAGCTCCACTTGCAAGTACAAGTGCTTTAGATTTGAAAGTGCCTTCGGGTGTATAAACCATTTTCCATTCTCCACTAGCGTCAATTCCAAACACTTGTGCTCTTCTATAATCTGTGCCGTATTGCACAGCCTGTTCTCTCATTAGAGTAAGTAATTTATCCCCACTTATATCAATCGGAACACCTGGATAATTAGCTATTTGATGAGTTATTGCTAAGGCGCCAACAGATGGATTTTTATCTAAAATTACTGTCTTTAGGTTTGAACGAGATGTATAAAGTGCGCAAGTACATCCTGCCGGACCTCCTCCGATAATAACTACATCTGACTCAATAATTTCCAATTTAATAAAACTCCTTTTTAGTAGTTAATTAGATGAGTTCTTGGTTAGAAGATATCTTAAATGTAAATATCTAACCGTTATATAGATATAAGTTAAAAGAAAAAAGAGAAAAAAGCATAATATAGAAACAAACTTACATAGGAAAAACATAAAAAATTAATTATCAAAATGATCAGTTACGTGAAATGTTCTGTATTGATCTATTATTAGATCATATCGAAAAATCAATTGCCGTAGAAACATTATATTTTTCATGACCAACTCTGATTACCTTTTAAAAGCTGCCATTAAGAAAGTAACCGAAAAATTAAACGAGATATTGGTTGAAAAAATTGAAGAAGCAACAAATATTGCTCAGGATGCTCCAGAAATTCTCAAAAAAGAATTTGATAGCTTGAAAGAATCCATAATTGACGAAGCCTCAAAAATGGAGAAAGCCGAAAATATTCAAAAAAATGAGTCTACAAATAATTATCAAGATTCCAAAATAAAAAAAGCTTTAAATGAAATCGAAAGTATCAATAAGCAAATTGATCTCTTTAATAAAACCATAAATAATCAAATTAAATGAGTTATCACATTCTTCATTATCGTTTAAAGAAATTGAGGAGGGCCTTTCTTATTTGGATAACACTGATTTTGCTTTTAATAAATTTGTGGATAGATAATATTAGATTTATAATTTTCCAAACAAAGAGTAATGAGAAAAGTAAGGTCCAAATTAAAAGAGCAAAGTGGTTTACTAATGAATTAATAAAGCTTGGTTCAGCATTTATTAAAATTGGACAATTATTATCAGCAAGACCTGATTTAATTCCTAATACCTGGATACAGGAATTATCTAAATTGCAGGATCAAGTTCCTAATTTTTCATTTGCGCAAGTTGAAGAAACTATAAGAAATGAACTAGGATCAAAGTTTAATGAAATAGATCAAATAATTTGTGACCCGGTTGGATCAGCATCCCTAGCTCAGGTTCATAGGGCGACTTTAAAAGATGGCAAAAAAGTAGTATTTAAAGTTCAAAGACCCAATTTAAAAGAATTGTTTATTATCGATTTGGGCATAATGCAGCAAATAGCAGGATTATTGCAGAAGAATAAGAATTGGAGTAGGGGTAGAAACTGGACTGAGATTGCTAAAGAGTGTAGGAAAGTCCTCATGAAGGAGCTTGATTTTAATTGTGAAGCACAATATGCAGCAAGATTTAGACAGCAATTTCTTGATGATGAAAATATTGAAGTTCCTGAAATAATTTGGGATATGAGCAGTGAAAAAGTTCTTTGTTTAAGTTATTTAGAAGGAACAAAAATAAGCGATTTAGAAAAATTGCAATCA
The DNA here is from genome assembly GCA_902539115.1 of uncultured Prochlorococcus sp. Taxonomy (GTDB): domain Bacteria; phylum Cyanobacteriota; class Cyanobacteriia; order PCC-6307; family Cyanobiaceae; genus Prochlorococcus_A. The sequence continues at coordinate 26,610 of CACBHP010000005.1, forward strand.
CAAGAAATTGATTTACCTAAAATTGCAGAAATAGGCGCCATCAGTTATCTAAAACAATTAGTAAATTACGGTTTTTTTCATGCAGACCCTCATCCAGGGAATCTAGCAGTGTCAAATGAAGGTAAATTGATTTTTTATGATTTTGGAATGATGGGAAATATCTCAAATAATCTCCAAACAAGATTAGGGGGAATGGTTAAGGCTGCTGCTTTAAGAGACGCCTCATCACTTGTTAGTCAATTACAACTAGCTGGGCTAATTTCAAAAGATATTGATGTAGGACCAGTCAGGAGATTAGTCAGATTGATGCTTAAAGAAGCCTTAACTCCACCTTTTAGTCCAAATATTATGGAAAAATTATCTGGAGATTTATACGAACTTGTTTATGAAACACCATTTCAACTGCCAGTAGATTTAATCTTTGTGATGAGAGCTTTATCAACTTTTGAAGGAGTTGGTAGAATGCTTGATCCAGGGTTTAACCTTGTATCAGTTACCAAGCCTTATTTAATAGAACTTATGACTTCAAATAATCAAACTCCCAACGATTTAATTAACCAATTTGGAAGGCAAGTAGGTGAAATAGGATCGAAAGCTGTTGGAATTCCCAAAAGAATAGATGAAAGTTTAGAAAGATTAGAGCAGGGAGATTTACAATTGCAAATAAGAATGGGAGAATCTGATAGGCAATTCAAAAAAATGTTTACTGCTCAAAAAACTTTAGGCCATTCAATTCTCATAGGAAGCTTATCAATTTCATCTGCTTTACTTGTAACTAATAAACAAAATAATTTTGCATTGTTGCCACTTTTCTTTGCACTACCCATAAGTATTGATTGGATAAAATGCCAATTAAGTATGAGAAAAGGCTCACGTTTAGAAAAACTTAAGCGCTAAAAAAACTATATATTTTTGGGGCCTAAACCTAAAGATCCTGCGAATCTTGCTTGATTTCCCAATTCCTCCTCAATTTTTAAAAGCCTATTGTATTTTGCTATCCTTTCACTTCTACTCAAAGAACCGGTCTTGATCTGGCCCGACCTTGTAGCGACAGATAAATCAGCAATTGTTGTATCTTCCGTCTCACCACTTCTATGACTAATAACACTTGTAAAACCCGACATCTTAGCTAACTCAATAGCTTCCAAAGTTTCAGTTAATGTTCCAATTTGATTTACCTTTATTAGGATTGAATTGGCAGATTTTTCTATAATCCCTTTCCTTAACCTTTCTGTGTTAGTAACGAATAAATCATCACCTACGAGCTGAACTTTATTTCCTAATTCCTTGTTTAATTCTGACCAGCCCTCCCAATCATCCTCGGCTAAACCGTCCTCTATTGAAACTATCGGATAATTAGAAACTAATCTTGAAAGATATGAAATCATTTCAGAACTATTTAAACTTTTCCCTTCATACTTATAAATACCATCACTATAAAATTCAGTGCTAGCAGCATCTAAAGCTAAAGATACCTGCTCACCAGGCTTAAATCCGGCTTTTTGAATTGCTTCTAACAATAGGTCCCCTGCTTCTTCACTTGATGATAAATTAGGTGCAAATCCACCCTCATCGCCTACAGCAGTAGAAAGTCCTTTTTGATCAAGTAAAGATTTTAATGAGTGAAAAATTTCAGTACCCATTCTTAATGATTCACTGAAATTATTAACTCCATGTGGGACAAGCATAAATTCCTGAAAATCAAGACTATTTGGTGCATGTGCACCACCATTTATTACATTCATCAACGGAACTGGCAGAAGATTGGATAATGGATCTCCAAGATACCTATATAGAGGAATATCTAAAGCATTTGCTGATGCTCTGGCAGTTGCAAGACTTACTGCAAGGATTGAATTCGCTCCAAGATTAGATTTATTAGGAGTTCCATCAATTTCAATCATTAAGTTATCTACTGCAGTTTGATCTAAAGCTGACAAACCACACAAAGCCGGGGATATTGTTTCATGAATTTTATTAACAGCATTTAAAACACCTTTCCCCATATATTTTGAACCACCATCTCTTAATTCATGTGCCTCATGAGCACCAGTACTGGCTCCGCTCGGAACAATTGCTCTACCACTTGCCCCACATTCTAAAAATACTTCTGCCTCTACAGTCGGATTACCTCTTGAATCAAGGACTTGCCTTGCTTCAATAGTATCAATAAGAAAATCAATAGTTTCTTTCACAATTTAATTATTACTATTTAAATCCTATTAATAGCTGAACTATTTGGCTAATATCTGAAATATATATGTTAAACAAATATAATTTTTAATTTCAGAGCAACTTAGATATGATTCGAAGCTTTTATTTATTCCAAAGTCCCCGCAACCTATCTCATAAACATATTTTTCAAATTCATCTTACAATTTGAAAATTATTGGGTGATTATTAATGCATATCCTATTTAGAATATTAATTAATAATCAACTATAGTTTTATAGTTTATGAGAGAAACACTTACATCCAGTCCTGAACTTTTTAGCGATATCAGTTGGAATTTGCTTTTATTGGGTGAAGAAACCGCAAAAAAATGGGATCATAGCGAATTTAATATTGAACACATAATTCATACATTGTTTTCATCAAGTGAATTCTTTGCTTTCTTTGAAAAATTATCAATCGACCAAGATATAGTTTTAGACATAACAGAAGACTTTTTAGAAGAGACACCAACAAATGAGTCAGATATTTTTACTATCGGAGAAGATTTAGAAATTTTATTAGATAATGCAAATCAGATTAAAATTCAATGGGGATCGAGATTAATAGAAATCCCTCATTTACTAATTGCTCTCGGAAGGGATTTAAGAATTGGAAATTATGTTTTTGAAGAAGGCAATCTTTCAATGGAAAAATTAGAGGAAGAATTAAAGTTTTTCCCAATTATTAATCAATCAAACGATTCTTTTAAAGATAAGAACGTAATTGAGATAAATAATCAACCTAATTTTGAATCAAATAAAGAATCTTTAGTTAAAGAAGAAAAATTTGAAAAAGCTATTGTTACATTACCCAAAAGTGAACTTCAAATTGAAACCAAAAAACTAGTTGGAAAAGATGAAAATGCTCTTTCAATTTATGGAAAAGATTTAACAGAATCAGCTAATAAAGGGTTACTGGATCCCGTTTTAGGCAGAGAAAATGAGATCAATAATTTAATGAGGGTACTCTGCAGAAGAAACAAAAATAATCCTATACTTATCGGCAATCCTGGAGTTGGTAAAACCTCAATTGCAAGATTACTTGCGCAATTAATTGTAGATAAAAAAGTTCCTGATTCTTTAAAAGACTTAAAAATTATTTCACTTGACTTAGGTGCTTTAGTTTCAGGGACAAAATTTAGAGGTCAACTAGAGGAAAGACTCAGCTTGATAATGCAGGAACTAAACAATGCAAGCCAAGGAATGATTCTATTTATTGATGAAATTCACTCAATATTAAGCTCTGACAGATCCTCTACCGATATTAGTAATATCTTAAAACCTTTACTAGCTGAGGGAGAACTTAGATGTATCGGCACAACAACACCTGAGAAATTTCGTGAAACTATTGAAAAAGATCAGGCATTGAATAATTGCTTTCAAAAAATAGCTGTTAATGAACCTTCAGTAGAATTAAGCGCAGAAATACTGCAAGGTATCAAAAAGAAATATGAATCACATCATGGCATAAAAATTTCTGAAGAGGCTATAGACTATTCCGCAAAATTGGCCGACAGATACATCAGCGATAAATGTCTTCCTGATAAAGCAATAGATTTAATTGATGAAGCAGCTGCACAGTTAAAAATCGAGTCAAATAATAAGCCTCAAATAATTCTTCAACAAGAAAACAAACTTCATATAATTGATGAAAAACTGAATAATTTACGAGGAGAAAATATCGAAGCTAAAGAAAAACTATTGAATATGAGACAACAATCAGAGGCGAAATTGAATGTTCTTTTGGAAAATTGGAACAATTTGAGTGAAGAAATGGAGCAATTATCTTTTTTGATGAAAGAAGAAGATAAGCTAACCAAACAAATTCAAGATAAATCAAATCGCGAAATTGAAAATGATCTAGATTATTTAAAAAAGCTTGAAAAAGAGTTAGGTGAAATAAAGAATGAAATACAAAAAGTTGAAGAGAACTTTAATAAAATAAAGAAAAATAGGAATTTCCCTTTTAAATATCAAGTTGAACCTGATGATATTGCTGATGTCATCTCAAAAATCACAGGTATTCCAATTGCTAAAGTAGTTTCAAATGAACGTAAGAAATTAGTCAATCTAGAAACAGAACTTGGTGAAAAAGTTATTGGACAAGAAAAAGCTATAGAAGCTGTTTCTGCTGCAATTAGAAGAGCTCGCGTTGGCATGAAAAGTCCTAAAAGACCTATTGGATCTTTTTTATTTATGGGTCCTACAGGTGTTGGTAAAACAGAATTAGCAAAATCTCTTGCAACAGCTTTATTTGATGAAGAAGACGCACTTTTAAGATTAGACATGAGTGAATATATGGAGAAAAATGCCGTAGCAAGACTCTTGGGAGCCCCTCCAGGTTATGTTGGTTATGAAGAGGGAGGTCAACTAACTGAAGCCGTAAGACGGAAACCCTATTCAGTAATACTTCTTGATGAAATAGAAAAAGCACATACAGAAGTTTTTAATATCCTTTTACAAGTCTTAGATGAAGGAAGATTAACCGACTCTCAAGGAAGGACCGTAGACTTCAAAAATACCGTAATCATTATGACAAGTAACTTGGCTGGTAAATCTATACTAGAGTATTCACAAAAGATTTCTAAAAGTGAGGGAAAGTTAGAAAAAGATCAACAAACTCTAGAAGATTCTATTAGTAATATATTGTCTTCAATTTTTAGACCAGAATTTTTAAATAGAATTGACGAAGTAGTAAAGTTTGATCCATTATCTATTGATGAACTTCAAAAAATAATTATTTTACAAACAGAAGATTTAAAAAACCTGCTACTTGAACAGAAAATAAATATCTCCATAGACAAAAAAGTTATTAATAAAATTGCAAATGATTCTTACGAACCTGAATATGGTGCTAGGCCACTTAGCAGGGAACTTAGAAGACAAATAGAAAATCCCTTGGCTGCAAAACTTTTAGAGGATAACTTTAAAAACAAAAAAAATATCTCAATTAAACTTAACCCCGCTAAAAAAGATGAGATCGTTTTCAAACCTAGCTGAGGAGTAAATCAATAAGCTAATATAAGAATTAAAGCGTAAACTTTATTTCAAAAAAAATTTTGTGGCAAGTCCTACTACTAATAAAGAACCTCTAAAAAAAGATTCTATTGAAATTGAAGAGCCTAAAAAAAAGAATAATTTTTTTAGATCTACCTACGATGAGCTTAAGCTTGTCGTGTGGCCTAACAAACAACAACTTTTTAGCGAATCAGTAGCCGTTATAATTATGGTATCCTTCTCTGCGGCAGCCATTGCATCTGTCAGCAGATTCTATGGATGGGCAGCCTCGCAAATTTTTGGTTGAATTATCCCTGAATATCCATTAATAAAGATCTTAATTAAACTTCCAGAAAAAAATGAGTAATGAATTAAATACAAGCCTTGCTTCTTCAAAAGCAAATACAAGCATCGCAAGATGGTATGCAGTTCAAGTAGCATCAAGCTGTGAAAAAAAAGTAAAGGCGACTCTTGAGCAGAGATCAGTAACTTTAGGTGTGAATAATCGAATAATTGAAATTGAAATTCCCCAAACTCCTGGAATTAAATTAAAAAAAGATGGAAGCAGACAAACTACTGAAGAAAAAGTTTTCCCCGGTTATGTCCTCGTAAGAATGATTTTGGATGAAGATACAATGATGGCTGTAAAAAGTACTCCAAATGTGATTAATTTTGTAGGTGCTGAAGACGGTAGAGGCAGTGGAAGGTCGCGAGGTCATATCAAACCTCGACCATTATCCAGACAAGAAGTTAATAGAATTTTTAAGCGTGCATCAGAGAAAAAAGCTGTAATCAAGTTAGATATTGAAGAAAAAGATAGAATCATAGTAACTAGTGGCCCTTTCAAGGATTTCCAGGGAGAAGTAATTGAAGTTTCGGGGGAAAGAAATAAATTAAAAGCATTACTTTCGATATTTGGGCGCGAGACTCCTGTAGAATTGGAATTCTCCCAAATCAATAAACAAAATTAATTTCTAATTGTTCTTGTTTATCGAGTAAAATTATGATTTTCTACTTCAGCTTAAATTTTCTAATCTAATGGCAAAAAAAATTGTTGCAGTTATCAAGCTTGCTCTACAAGCAGGCAAAGCAAATCCTGCTCCTCCTGTAGGGCCAGCTTTAGGACAACATGGTGTCAATATCATGGCATTTTGTAAAGAATATAATGCAAGGACACAAGATAAAGCGGGTTTTGTAATTCCAGTTGAGATTTCTGTTTTTGAAGATAGAAGCTTTACTTTTATCACAAAAACACCTCCTGCTTCCGTCTTAATAACAAAAGCAGCTGGTATAGAGAAAGGATCAGGTGAATCTGCAAAAGGTTCTGTTGGGAATATAAGTAAAGCTCAATTAGAAGAAATAGCCAAAACAAAGCTTCCTGATCTAAACTGTTCAAGTGTTGAATCAGCAATGAAAGTAATTGAGGGAACTGCTCGTAATATGGGCGTATCTATCACTGATTGATTTCAAGACAAAATTGCTCACTATTTAGGGGAGGTTTGTTAATAACCGTTTGTACCCAATATTATTATGAAAAAACTATCCAAAAGAATGGCGGCTCTATCAACAAAGATAGAAGATCGCATTTACGCACCACTTGAAGCTCTTAGTATTATCAAGGAAAATGCTAATGCAAAATTTGATGAAACTATTGAAGCACATATACGTTTAGGCATTGATCCAAAATATACTGATCAACAATTAAGGACAACTGTTGCATTACCACATGGTACTGGGCAAAGCATCAAAATTGCTGTAATTACAAGCGGTGAGAATGTATCGAAAGCTAAGGTTGCTGGTGCAGATTTATTTGGCGAAGAGGATCTTGTGGAAAGCATCAACAAAGGAAATATGGAGTTCGATCTACTGATTGCGACTCCAGATATGATGCCAAAGGTTGCAAAATTAGGAAGAGTTTTAGGGCCTAGAGGTTTAATGCCTAATCCTAAGGCTGGCACAGTAACTAACGATATTGCTAATGCAATAAAAGAATTCAAAGCTGGTAAGCTGGAATTTAGAGCAGATAAGGCGGGCATCGTTCATGTCCGCTTTGGTAAAGCAAGTTTCACAAAAGAGGCCCTTTTTGACAACTTAAAAACCTTACAAGAATCAATTGATAAAAATAAACCAAGTGGAGCTAAGGGAAAGTATTGGAAAACTTTTTATATAACTTCAACAATGGGGCCTTCAGTCCAAGTAGACGTAAATGCGGTACAAGACTACCAACCTGAAGGTTAACTCTTTGTAGTATAATTTAAAGTGCAATAATACGGCCAAAGAAAGTAGGTTTATTTAGCTACTCTAAATTTTAAATTCCTACCGAGGACTCGTCTTAATTATTTCTTTTTGGATCTAATAAAAGCGGCCTCTTTAAAAGGACTTTGCCGCATTTCCTGCTCTCCCTAAATTACGATCCAAAAAACAATGGGCCGAACACTAGAGAATAAGCAACAAATCGTTACTGAGATTAAATCTCTATTAAACGACTCGGAAATGGCTGTAGTTCTTGACCATAAAGGTTTAACTATCAAAGAGATGTCAGATTTGCGAGCTAGATTGCAAACAACTAATGGCATCTGCAAAGTTACTAAAAATTCATTAATGCGTAAAGCTATTGATGGAGATAGTAATTGGAACGATCTTGAATCTTTACTGACTGGAACAAATGCTTTTGTCTTAATTAAAGAAGATGTTGGTGGTGCTGTAAAAGCGATCCAATCTTTTCAAAAAGACACCAATAAATCCGAAACCAAAGGAGCTTTATTTGAAGGCAGACTTCTTAGCGATTCTGAAATAAAAGAAATTGCAAGTCTTCCATCTAAAGAAGTATTGATGGCAAAAATTGCTGGCGCTCTAAATGGCGTAGTAACAAAAATTGCGATCTCTATCAATGAAGTGCCTTCTGGACTTGCTAGATCACTTAAACAACATTCTGAAAAATCAGAATCTTAAATCAAAAACCCTAATTAACTTTTAAGAAAATGTCCGCAAAAACTGAAGAAATTCTTGAATCATTAAAGTCTCTATCACTTTTAGAAGCATCTGAGCTTGTAAAGCAAATTGAAGAGGCTTTTGGTGTATCTGCTGCAGCTTCTGCAGGTGTAGTAATGGCAGCTCCAGGAGCAGCTGGTGGTGACGCAGAAGGTGGCGCTGCTGAAGAAAAAACTGAATTTGATGTAGTTCTCGAAAGCTTCGATGCAGCTGCAAAAATAAAAGTCCTTAAGGTTGTAAGAAATGCAACTGGTCTTGGTCTTGGCGATGCAAAAGCACTTGTTGAATCTGCACCAAAAACAGTAAAAGAAGGAATTGCTAAAGCAGATGCTGAATCTTTAAAGAAAGAGATTGAAGAAGCTGGCGGTAAAGTTACACTTAAGTAAGAGAATATTTTTTCAAGCCGATAAACTAAATATCGGCTTCAAAAATTATGAAAAGTGATAGTATTGCAATTGAAGCTGCAACTGATGGAGCCTGCAGTGGTAATCCAGGCCCAGGAGGTTGGGGTGGTTTAATAATTTTTGATGATAAAAGTGAATTAGAAATAGGTGGCTCCGAGCAAAATACGACTAACAATAGAATGGAACTAACTGCTGCTATAAAAACACTTGAGAAATTAAAAACCTATAAATTAAAAGAGAACTTTAAATTAAGAACTGATAGTAAATATGTCATAGAAGGGTATACAAAATGGATTATTAATTGGAAGAGAAATGGATGGAAAACAAGCTCAGGAAAATCAGTGCAAAATCTTGATTTATGGCAAAAAATTGATCAATTAAGAATTAATGGTCTTGTAATGGAATATGTTAAGGGCCATAGTGGTGACAAACAAAATGATAGGGTTGACAAAATTGCAACTAATTACAGCAAAGGGATATCTATCTTAAATAACTTTAAAGAAGAAGCATCCTCAGCTGACTTTTTTGAAAAAACTGCACCTGAAGAAATTCAGGAATTATTTTCAAGAAATGAATTAATTCTAAAATTTGCAGAAAAAAAGTATTTGTTAAGTTCACCAGAACTAAGCACCTTATTAGGTGAAGAAAACCACTTAAAGATCAAACTATATTCACTTTTTGAATGGCGTAATTGGAGATTGATTCCTAAAAATAAAAAATATTGGATAATAGAAAAAAAAGAAGCCTAATTTTTATGAATGAACAGAAGAGGGTATTTAAAAATCTTTATAAAAACTTGATTACCCCTGTATTAAAAAAAGACTCTGGAATTGATGCAGAATACTTAACTAATTTATCTCTTAGCCTTCTATCATTCAGTTCAAGAAAACATAATTGGCCTTTAATTTCACCTATCTTAAAAAATCTAAATGAAGAATTTACTATAGTTGATAAAAGGTTAACTCAGAGCATATGTGGTATAAATTTTTGTAATCCAATTGGTTTAGCTGCCGGTTTTGACAAAAATGGAAATGCTGCAAATATATGGAAAGATTTTGGTTTTGGATTTGCTGAACTTGGTACAGTAACCAAATTTGCTCAGAATGGGAATCCCAAACCAAGGTTGTTTAGATTAGCAGAGGAAGAGGCAGCATTAAATAGAATGGGTTTCAATAACAATGGTGCTGAAAATCTAGTTAAAAACTTTGTCGAACAAGGAATTGAGTTTAAAAAAAATAGAAAGAATATTTGTTTAGGGATTAATTTTGGCAAGTCTAAAATTACAGATTTATCTCAAGCAAAAAATGATTATTTAACTTCTCTAAAATTATTAATTCCATATTGTGATTATGCAGCAATAAACGTAAGTTCTCCAAATACTGAGGGACTAAGAAAGTTGCAAGATCCAATTCTTCTAAAAGAACTTCTTAGAGAAATTAAAAACTTACCTAATTGTCCACCATTATTTGTAAAAATTGCGCCAGATTTAAGCCTTAAAGATATTGAAGATATTTGCCATTTAATAATCGAGGAAAATATCGATGGGATAATTGCTACTAACACCAGCATAGATAGATTAGGTCTTGAAAATAGGAAGATCAAGCAAACAGGATTATTACTTTCTGAAGAAAATGGAGGATTGAGTGGAAAGCCTCTACAAAAAAAAGCAAATCAAATAATAAAACATATTCATAATATTGATAAAAAGATTATTTTAATTGGCGTTGGAGGAATCGATAGTCCTGAGTCTGCTTGGGAAAGAATTTGTTCTGGAGCATCATTAATTCAAATTTATACGGGATGGATATATAAGGGTCCACAATTAGTCCCCAATATACTTGAAGGAATTTTAAAGCAACTCAATATACATCAATTATCCAATATTAAAGAGGCCATTGGATCAGATTTAAAATGGGTTAAATAAAAGTTAGAAAATGAATAATGAACAAATCGGAAACTAATGATTACTCAAAATTAGCCATGCAAATATCAAACTTAATGCATGGAGGAAATGTATATGAAAATGCAAAAAAATTAAATTTATCACCCTCTGAAATCATTGACGCAAGTGCCTCGTTAGTACCCTTTGAACCTCCTCAAATACTAATAGATTCATTAAATGCGGGAATTAAGAATCTTGGATTCAGATATTACCCAGAGAGAAACTTGAGTGATCTGAAAGAAATAATCGGTAAATTTCATGGGATAAATCCAGACAATATATTGCCTGGAAATGGAGCTTCTGAACTAATAACCTGGGCAGGTTATGAAGCATCCAAATTTGGAATAAGTTGTATTCCTTCTCCATCATTTGTTGATTATGAAAGATCTTTAAATTGTTGGAATAGCAATTTTATACATTGCGAATTACCAAAAAACTGGAATGATATTTTTCCTCAAGCATTTCCGCTGCATCCAAAAGGTGATGTTATTTGGATAACAAATCCGCATAACCCTACCGGCCAATTATGGGAAAAGAATTCATTGGAGGAAGTTGTTAAAAAATATAAATTAGTTATCTGTGATGAAGCTTTCTTATCGATAACACCTAATGGAGACAAAGAATCTTTAATACCATTAACACAAAGATTTGATAATTTATTAGTATTGAGAAGCTTAACCAAAATCTTCAATATTCCTGGTCTTAGATTAGGTTACGTTATTGGCTCATCGAAAAAACTTAAACAATGGGAAATAAATAGAGATCCTTGGCCTCTAAATTCATTTGCTATTAAAGCCGGGATTGATCTACTAAGTAATAAAAAATTCTATGAACAGTGGATAAAACAGCTTCACAGCTGGATAAATATTGAAAAAAAGAGAGTATTTGAAAAATTATCAAAAATAGAGAAACTTAAAGTTCATAACTCTTCAACCAACTTTTTTTTAATAGAAAGTAAAACATCCTTATCGCCAAATATAAAATACTTAGAAAATAAGGGAATATTACTTAGAGAATGTACTTCATTTAGATTTCTGGACGAAAAGTGGGCAAGAATAAGTTTGCAGAATAGGAAAAATAACAATATTTTATGTAAAGAAATTCAGAATTCCTTTAAAAAATAATTAATAAATTTTTTAATCTCATTTTTAGATTTAATTTTATTATTATTTTCCATGTTCTTCTTCATGAGATCTAATATTTCATAATGATTTTTTCCCTTTTTTAATTTTATTTTAAAAATTCTTTCTAGAGTTTCTTCAAAAACTTCTTTAGAAATTTTATTCTGATTGATTAAAATTGAGCCTCCACTTTCAGCAAGAATCATTGCATTTTTCTCCTGATGATTATTTTTAGAATCTGGATATGGAATTAAAATTGAAGGTTTTTCAGCCTCTATAAGTTCATTGATTATTCCTGCACCAGATCTTGATATTACAAGATCACAGTTTTGAATTAAAGCTGCTATTTCATTAGTAAATTGCTTTTGAATATAATTTTTGGAGTTTTTTACATGAAAAGGTTGTTGATTAGATTCGCCAATAATATGAACTATCCGAAACTTTTTTTTTATTAAATATTCTAGAGATTCATAAAGAATTTGATTTATAGCTTTTGCTCCTTGACTACCTCCCATAACAATCAAAAGAGGTCCATTTCCTTTTGGAACCCATTCTGGCAAAAAATTAAATTTATAGAATTGCTCTCTTAAAGGTGTTCCAGTGAAAATAGTTTTGCAATTTTTTAAATAGGAATTTGTTTTCTTAAATCCTAAAAGAACATAGTTACATAAAAAACCAAAATATTTCGTGACCATTCCTGGAATTACGTTTGATTCATGAATAATGATAGGTATCTTGAGAAGTTTTGAAGCAACAATAGTAGGTGCTGATATATAACCGCCAGTCGTAAAAACTAAGTTAATTTTTTTTTCTTTTAAGATCCTAATTATTTGGAAAGTTGACATTAAAATTTCTATATATTGATATAACAAAAAAATATTTTTTCTTGGTGTCTTTATATTCAAAGTCCTCAAATTATATTTTTTGGGAATAAAATTTGCATCAAGTCTTTGACGAACACCCAACCAATGAATATTCCATTCATCTTCCACCTCTTTAGAAACTGCTAACGCTGGGAAAATATGCCCCCCTGTCCCACTTGCTGCGACTAGTAAATTATTTTTTTTAGACATAAAAACTTAAATTAGTAGAATAAAAATAACCAATAATTAATATGTTTAATTTAAACTTATTCAAAAATATAGGATTTCTTCTCTACTTATTTGTTTATCTTATTATTCCCTATTCAGCAATAACGCAAACTTTAAAAGTTGATTTTATAAGAAATCTAGAAAATTCTTTAAATGCAAGAGATTTAGAATTCATTAGAAAAAATTTTAGAAATGAAGAAAGCCAAAATATACCAAAACAATTTTCAAAGATTATTAATGATTTCCCTAACAGCAAATGGAAGATCAAAAGATTAAAATCTAATATTACAAATGAAGATATTTTGCGAATAAAAGTTTCTGGGGAAAAAATAGTTAATGGAGAAATATATATACTCGAATCCAATTTTGATTATTTATTTTCAATCGTAAATGGGAAAATAGATGTAGGGATTATCAAAAATTTATTCACTACCATAAGAAATGATAATAAAAAGATAGATATTAGTTTTAAAATTCCTCATAGAGTACTTACTGGTTCAAAATATGATATCGATATAATTCTAAATAAGCCTCTTGAAGAGGTAATTATTGCTGGAGCTATTAAATCTCATCAAGTTAATTCATTTTTTGAACAAGAAATATTATTGGAACCATTGGAGTCTGGAGGGATTTTTAAAATAACAAGAGCTCCTTCAGAACCAGGGATACAAATTTGGTCAGGAATTATAGCTCACCCTGAGGGAATAATTACTTTCACAAAGAGCATTGATATTGTTGATGAGATATAGCCTAAGCGTCGTTTAACGCAGCTAAACCTGGTAAGGTTTTACCTTCTAAAAGTTCCAAACTTGCGCCACCTCCAGTAGATATGTGAGACATTTTCTCAGCTAATCCTGCTTTCTCTACTGCTGCGACTGAATCTCCACCACCAATTATTGTACAAACTTCAGAAAAAGCACTTAAGTCCGCAAGAGTCGTAGCTATTGCATTTGTACCGTCTGCAAATTTATCAAATTCAAAAACTCCCATTGGACCATTCCAAATAATTGTCTTACATTCTGCAAGAGCATTCTGGAAAACTTTAATGGAATCTGGACCAATATCGAGACCCATCCAATTCCCACTAATTGAATCAATCTGAGATATTTTACTATTGGCATCCGGAGAAAATTCATCAGCTAAAACAACATCAGTGGGTAATAATAATTCTACTCCTTTTGCTTTTGCTTTTGCTTCTAAATCTTTGGCAAGCTCGAGTTTATCTTCTTCTACAAGGCTCTTTCCGACATCTAAACCTCTAGCTTTATAGAAAGTGAAAATCATACCTCCACCAATCATAATCTTGTCACACTTATCTAGTAAAGAATCAAGTACTCCTATTTTGCTACTAACCTTTGATCCTCCAACTATTGCTGCCAATGGACGCTTTGGAGAATCTATTGCTCCTTGTAAGTATTTCAATTCTTTTTCTAGAAGGAATCCAGCTACTGATGGACTTAAATAATTAGTAACACCCTGAGTTGAAGCATGAGCTCTATGTGCAGCACCGAAAGCATCATTTACATACATATCTGCATGTGATGCTAATTTTTTAGCAAACTCCATATCGTTCTTTTCCTCTTCACCAAAAAAACGAACATTTTCAAGTAAAAGAACATCTCTATTAGATAAGCTATTTGATTGTGCAACTGCTTCATCACCAATACAACTGTTAGTAAGAGCAACATTTTGCCCCAACAATTCACTTAATCTTGTTGCTACTGGAGTTAATCTCATTTTTTCATTTACTTGACCCTTTGGTCTACCAAAATGTGCAGCTAAAATAACTTTTGCAGAATGATTAATAAGATATTCAATCGTTGGGATCGCTGCACGAATACGCGTATCATCTGTTATTTGACCATCTTCATTTAATGGAACATTAAAATCTACCCTTAAAAGAATTTTTTTTCCTTCTAAATGTGTCTTATCAAGACTGGAAAGAGATAATTTTGACATTAAACAAGCATAATTTTTAATCTTAAGACCCTAACGTTAATTTGGGCTTATTGGGTTAAAAAGTATTTACTGTTACCTATGCCTTAATAAATTTTAAGAATTAACGACTATAAAGATTTTTTTAGTAATTAAATTTATACTAAACTTTAGAAGTAAAGACTTTTGAAACTTATAAAACTTAAAGGAATACAAAATTTTATTTGATTTATTGAAGTGGACATACCCAAAATTCAATGGTACCCAGGCCATATCGCAAAAGCAGAAAAGAAATTATCTGAAGTTATAAATAAAGTAGATTTAGTTATAGAAGTTAGAGATGCACGAATTCCTTTGTCAACAGGACATCCACACTTAAATAAATGGATAAATAATAAAAAACATATTCTTGTTATTAACAGATCAGACATGATCTCCCCTAATACAATCAATAGTTGGAATAAATGGTTTCATGCTAAAGATCAATATCCTCTTTGGTGTGATGCTAAAAGAGGAATAGGTATTAAAGAAATTTGTAAGTCAGCCAAAGATTCTAGGTCGTCAATCGACGATAGAAGACTCTCTAGAGGAATGCGAATTAGGCCAATTAGAGCCCTTACACTTGGTTTCCCAAACGTAGGAAAGTCAGCATTAATTAATAGAATTGCAAAAAAAAGAGTTGTAGATAGCGCTAGGAAAGCAGGCGTGACTCGTAACTTAAGATGGATAAAATTAGAAAGTGGTATAGATCTGCTAGATGCTCCTGGTGTTATACCTCCAAATTTAGAAGATCAAAAATCAGCACTTAATCTTGCACTGTGCGACGATATTGGTGAAGCTGCTTATGAAATAGAGAGTGTCGCAATTGGATTTATCAAAATTATATCCACTCTCAAAAAAGATAAGAATGCGAATATCTCTATTAAACAAATATCTAATAGATATGGAGTTGATATTGCAAAAGGTTTTAAAAGTCCTTCTGCTTGGATCGACGAAGCAGCTTCAAAACATACCTCAGGCGATAAAAGGAGAATGTCTCATAAGTTGTTGGAAGATTATAGAAATCAAATGCTTGGTAAAATTGCTTTAGAAGTCCCACTATGGAATTAAATAATAAAAATTCTTTCGGCATTGGAGAAGGTGAGCTTATAGAAATTATTTATGAGCTACCTCTTCCTATGAGGCTAGACAGATGGTTGGTAAGTAAAAGGCCAGAACAGAGTAGAGCAAGAATTCAACATTTTATAAATTCAGGTTTAGTACTTGTAAACTATAAGACCGCGAAAGCAAAGACCCCATTAAAAAATGGCGACAATGTTCAAATATGGATGCCTCCTCCAGAACCTGTTATTTATTTGAAACCTGAAAAAATGGATTTAAATATCCTTTTTGAAGACGAGCACATCATAGTAATAAATAAACAATCAGGACTAATTGTTCATCCAGCCCCTGGACACAAATCAGGCACTTTAGTGAATGGATTACTTTTTCACTGTAAAGATCTACCTGGAATTAATGGGAAACTAAGACCTGGGATTGTTCACAGATTAGATAAAGACACCTCCGGATGTATGGTGGTTGCAAAAAGCCAAGAGGCATTAGTAAATCTCCAGAAACAAATTAAAGAAAAAATAGCATCACGCGAATATATTGCTGTAATTCATGGAGCGCCTAATTCTGAAGAAGGCCAAATAGTGGGGCACATTGGCAGAGATAAATTAAATAGAATGAAATATAAAGTAGTTGAAGAAACTTCAGGAAGGTATGCCTGTACCTATTGGAAATTAGAAAAAAGATTTGGCAATTACTCATTAATAAGTTTCAAACTAGATACGGGGCGAACGCATCAAATAAGAGTTCATTGCGCTCACATTAATCATCCAATTGTGGGTGATCCCCTATATGGAAGATGTAAAAAACTACCATGTAAATTAGATGGTCAAGCTTTACACGCCATAAAGCTTGGACTTATACATCCAATAAATGGTGAAGAAATGATATTTGAATCAGAATTACCATTAGATTTTCAAAAATTACTAAGTGTTCTTAAAGTTAAATAAGATTTAAAGAGGAATTTAGAAGAGATTTTGTATACGTATTTTGAGTTTTAGTGAATATTGTAGAACTTTCTCCTTCATCAACTATCTTTCCGCGATTCATAACTAGCAACCTATCACAAAATCTTTTAGCAATGCCTAAATCATGAGTAATAAAGATAATCGTTAAATTCATTTTTTCTTGCAAGGATCTAAGTAATTCAAGAATCTCTATTTTTACTGAAGCATCCAACATATTTACGCTCTCATCACAAATCAAAATTTTTGGTTTAAACAATAGCGCTCTGGCTAATGAAATTCTTTGCAATTGACCACCAGATAATTGGCTAGGATAAGAATTAAAAAAATCATTATTTAAGGGAAGATTTAAATTTCTTAACATTAATTTTATTTCTTTTTCGATTTTTCTTTTATCTGAAATTTTTTGAATAAAAAATATATCTTCCAAAATATTTTTCATTGTCATTTTCGGATTCAAACTTGAAAAAGGATCTTGAAAAATAATTTGCACATTATTGTTCTTTTTAGAAGATTTATTTTTTTTCGATACATGATTTTTATCATAAATTTTGATTTCACCACCTCTTACTTTAAGAAGTCCAATTAAAGCCCTACATAATGTACTTTTGCCGCTTCCTGAAGAACCAACTATTCCAAGAGTCTCATTCTCATATAACTTGAAACTAACTTCATTTAAAGCCTTATTCCATTTATTATTGAAAATTGAAGAATTTAATTTATACCAATGTCTTAAGTTATTTACCTCTAGAACGACCTCATCTCGAGCATTATTTTTAGTATTTGGTTCTAATACTATTTTTGAAGCATTTACTAACTTTTTCCCGATATCTGATTTTGGTGATTGAAAAATATCTAATATATTTCCTTTTTCAACAATCGATCCCTTTTCAATTACTGCAACTTTTTTACACCACTTTGCTGCAAGATTTATATCGTGACTAATTAAAATTAAAGTAGTATCAAATTCATTACATAGATGAATTATTTCTTGCATAATTTCAAAACTTGTTTTGGTATCTAAACTTGTTGTAGGTTCATCAGCTATTAATAATTTAGGTTTCAAAGCAAGTGCCATTGCTATGGAAACTCTCTGTCTCATTCCACCGCTAAATTGATGTGGGAAAGAATCAAGTCTACTTTCTTCAATTCCAACTTTTTGAAAAACATCTTTTACTAATTTTCTAATAAGTAAAGTTGATTTAGTTTGATCATGCGTTTTAAATAATTCAAATAAATGATCCCCAACTCTCATTAGCGGATTAAGTTTTTTTATAGAGTCTTGATAAATAAATCCAAAATTCTTTCTTCTAAATAATTGTGCATCTTTATTATTTATTTTCCTGGGGTCTGCACCAGAAATCGATAAATACCCTTTGGAAGTGGCCTTTTCAGGCAATATATTTACTAATGTTTTTGCAAAAGTGGTCTTTCCACATCCAGAAGGTCCTATTATGGCCAAATGATCTCCAGTATCTATTTCCAAATTAAAATTTTTGATAATAGGTTGCTGTTTTAAACCATATTTAACAGTAAGATTTTTAACTACAATAATTTTTTCTTTATTTATTTCCATGATTTGTAGCAAATTTTTCTAGACCTAAATAAAATACATCTAAAGCAATATAAAATGTCCGAGGCAGCCGCAAATTCAAAAGAAAAAAACGAAATTGAAGTTTCCAAAACTATTTTGCCTGAAAATAAAAAATATGAAAGTGAATCTTTGAATTTTCAAATAAAAATTCCCGATTGGCTTCATAAAGATATTCATAATTTTGAAAAATCAAATAAAGAAAATGATGAAAATCAAAACCTTATAGTAAAGGCTTTTAAACTTGCTTATAAAGCTCATGATGGACAATTCCGCGCAAGTGGCGAGCCATACATTATCCACCCGGTTGCTGTTGCAAATCTCCTCAAAGAAATAGGTGCTAGTTCATCTGTTATTGCTGCAGGCCTTTTACATGATGTTGTTGAAGATACTGGCATTGATTTATCCGAAATAGAAACAAATTTTGGATTAGAAGTAAAAATACTTGTAGAAGGTGTAACAAAATTAGGAGGCATTCATTTTAACAACAGGACTGAAGCACAAGCTGAAAATCTTAGGAAAATGTTTTTGGCTATGGCTAGCGATATCAGAGTTGTCTTAGTAAAACTTGCAGATCGACTTCATAACATGAGAACAATTGAATGGCTAAATGATGAGAAAAAACTAAGAATAGCGAGAGAAACAAGAGAAATTTATGCACCATTAGCTAATCGACTAGGAATAAACAGATTTAAATGGGAATTAGAAGATTTAGCTTTTAAATTCCTAGAGCCTAAAGAATATCAAGATCTTAAAGATCAAATCGCTGTTAAAAGAAGTGATAGAGAAAAAAGATTAAAAGTAACTTTGAATCTTATGAAGGAAAACTTGGTTTCAGCAGGTTTGAAAAATTTTGAAATAACTGGAAGGCCAAAACATCTTTATGGCATCTGGAGCAAAATGGAAAGACAACAAAAGCATTTTCACGAGATTTATGATGTTGCTGCCCTAAGAATTATCGTTGACAATTCAGATAGTTGTTATAGAGCTTTAGCAGTTGTTCATGATACTTTCAAACCAATTCCAGGTAGATTTAAAGACTATATAGGATTACCAAAACCCAATGGATACCAGTCCTTACATACTTCTGTGATTGGAAGACATCGACCTATTGAAGTTCAAATTAGAACTACTTCCATGCATCAAATTGCTGAATATGGTATTGCCGCTCATTGGCAATACAAAGAGGGTGGTTCTCCTGCTAAAAGTAATGCCGAGAGATTTAATTGGCTAAGACAATTAGTAGAATGGCAACAAGAAGGTAATGAAGGGGATCATAATGATTATTTAGCTTCAATTAAAGAAGATTTATTTGATGAAGAAGTATTTGTGATCACTCCAAAAGGTGATGTTGTTGGTTTAAGGAAAGGATCTACCGCGATAGATTTTGCCTACAGAATTCATTCTGAAGTTGGAAATCACTGTAATGGAATAAGAATTAATGAAAAGCTTTCTCCATTATCTACAGCACTTCAAAATGGAGACTTCATTGAAATTTTGACAAGTAATAATGCTACTCCAAGCTTGGATTGGCTGAACTTTGTAGTTACGCCAACTGCTAAAAATAGAATCCGCCAATGGTATAAGAAAAGCCATCGTGATGAAACGATTAAAAGAGGGAGAGATTTACTTGAAAAAGAAGTAGGTCGAAATGGTTTTGAGGCATTACTTTCTAGTGAAGCCATGAAAAAAGTTGCAAATCGATGTAATTTAAAAACTACTGAAGACCTTCTTGCATCTCTTGGTTTTGGTGGTTTAACTTTGCATCAAGTATTAAACAGAATAAGAGAAGAAATAAAATTACAGACAGAAGATGTAAAAAATGATTCTGACTCTGAAATAGCAAAATCTCTTAAAAGTAATAGTAATTTATCCACTAATAAATCTAATACGGCAGCTAAATCACCAATTTCCGGGATAGAAGGTCTTGATTACAGAATAGGTAAATGCTGTTCACCACTTCCAGGAGAGGATATTATCGGAACTGTATCACTCGGCAACCACGGCATAACCATACATAGGGCAGATTGTGAAAATGTAATGCCAATTCCAATTGAGAGAAGATTACCTGTTGGTTGGAATCAAGATAATAAAACTTGCGACAATAAGTTTCCAATTCAGCTCCGAATAGAAGTAATTGATAGAGTTGGAGTCCTTAAAGATATTCTTATGCGGTTATCTGATAAAGGTATAAACGTTAGCGATGCAAATGTTAAAACTGCTTATGGTAGACCAGCTATTATAAATCTTTGTGTAGGTCTAGAAAGTTATAATCAACTTCACAAAACAATTGAACAAATTAAATCAATGGCAGATGTTTTAGATATTGCCAGAGTTGGACAAAGTTAATTTTAAAATCAGATCAGTCTATCTTTTACTTTTTATCTTATAGATAAATAAAACAATACTGCCGCAAATCAAAGCTAATAAAAAACCTACACAAGTTGAACCTAACAGTAATTTTAGGGAAAAAATTCTACCTTGTTTCCATAAGTCACCTATCACTAAACTTTTTTCAAGAATTTTATTAGAAGAAGTGTTTAAAAAAATCGAACCTACTTTATAGTTAAAATAATAAAGTGGAATATAAGTAAAAGGGTTGCTGATCCAAGTACCAATTGCAGCTAGAACAATATTTCCCTTGGCTATTTTCGCAAAAAATACTCCTATTAAAGTCTGAAACCCAAAAAAAGGAAAGCAGCCACTAAATACCCCTATAGCTAAACCCTTAGCATTAAAGAATGGACTTCCATTCTGATTCCAAAATAATGATAGAATTTTCTTATATTTAATATCTCTTTTTAATCTCATTCAGAAAGAAAATTTCAAAATTCTTGATAATCTTACTTAATTATCCATAACAAAGCGAGAAATGGATTCGATAGTTACTACAGAAGATACGATAGCTGCAATTGCTTCAGCTATAAGTATAGGGAAAGGAGGGGTTGCGATAATAAGAGTATCAGGGAAAGACTCAATAAATTCTTGCAAAAAGATTGTTCAAACTAAATCTAAATATGCATGGGAATCACATAGAGTTTTTCATGGTTTTATTCAGGAAAATAAACAAAATAAATTTATAGATGAGGTTTTAATTTTAGTGATGAAATCACCAAATAGCTTCACAGGAGAGGATGTAGTGGAACTTCATTGCCATGGAGGAATTATCATAGTAAATAAAGTTCTAAAGAGATTATTATCTAGTAATTCTAAAGTTAGACTTGCAAACCCAGGAGAATTTAGTCAAAGAGCTTTTCTTAACGGAAAAATAGACCTTACTCAAGCCGAGTCGATTAATCAATTAATTAATGCAAGCAATACAAGATCAGCAGAGTTAGCTTTTAGTGGGATTCAAGGAGAAATAAAGAAAAAAATTAATGATATTAAAAATGACCTTATAAATCAACTTTGCGAAATAGAAGCGAGAGTTGATTTTGAAGAAGACTTTACAGATTTTGATTACACCAAATATCTAAAAAACATTAAAAAAGTTAAAGAAAAAATAGAATTACTAATAGAAAATGCAAAAAGAAATTCATATATTCACAATGGAATATCCATTGCGCTTATAGGCAAAACAAATGCTGGTAAAAGCTCTTTACTAAATTTGCTTGCAAAAAAAGATAAAGCAATCGTAACTAATATTCCTGGAACAACTAGAGATGTTATTGAAGTTAATTTAACTATTAATGATATTCCAATGAAAATAATTGATACTGCTGGCATAAGAGAAACTGATGAACAAATTGAAAGTATTGGAATTAAAAAAAGTTTTAGGAAAATTAAAGAGTCAGATTTTATAATTTATATTTATAGTCTTGAAGAAGGATTTAATGAAGAAGACAAAAAAATAATAGATGAAATCCCCGAAGAAAAATTAATTACTATTTTGGGCAATAAAAAAGATTTAATTGATTACAAAAATATTAATTCAAATGAGTTAAAAAACACAATTCTTATGAGCATTAAGAATAATGATGGTGAAAGATTATTAATCGACACAATCATAAAAAAATGTGGATTAAAACAAGTAGAAAATATCAATATATTTTTAAACGAAAGACATCTAACAAATTTGTCTGCTTGCCTATCTAATTTAAATGATACTGATGAAATCATTAAAAATAAATTGCCATTTGATTTATTATCAATAGAACTGAGAGATGGAATTCAAAACTTATCTAAAATAACTGGTCAAGAATTAACGGAGGAACTTCTAGATAATATTTTTTCTAAGTTTTGTATTGGTAAATAAATTTGAGTTAAATTACATAGTGATATATAGTTGATTCTCTAACTTCAGTTGAATTTTTATTAATTAATTATTTTTTAGTTTAGTGGATTTAAATACTCCAATAATAAGTAAGATCATTGATAATTGGATCGATGAAGATATAGGAAGGGGAGATCTTACAAGTCCTTCTATTACAGAAGAGAATGGAAATGCATATTGGATTGCAAAAGAAGGTGGTATATTTTGTGGTGTGGAAATTATAAAAGAAATTTTTAAAAAAATTGATTTAAAAATCAGTTCAAAATTTAATATCTCTGATGGAGATCAATTTGTTAAAGATCAAAAACTCCTGGAAATATATGGACCTTCAAAAAGTTTGCTAGCTAGTGAAAGAATAAGCTTAAACATAGCAATGCATTTATCTGGAATATCAACATACACAAAGAATATTGTAAAAAAATTAGAAGGTACAAATATAAAATTAGCAGATACTAGGAAAAATACTCCTGGCTTAAGAATATTTGAAAAATATGCATTCAAATGCGGAGGTGGAGTGAATCATAGAATGGGATTATACGACGCAGCTATGATAAAAGAAAATCACATTGCATGGACGGATAATCTTAATAATGCAGTAAAAAAAATTCGACTAAATTCTCCTTTCACAACTCATATCATAATTGAAGCTGAGAATATCGAACAGGCAAAAGAAGCAGTATTAGCAGGAGCAGATAGTGTCTTATTGGATGAACTTAGCCCTGAAATAATCAAAAAAAACGTTCAAGAGTTAAGAGATTTATCAATGAATAGCTTAAAAAAAGAAGTCAATAAAAATTTGATAATAGAAGTTTCTGGAATTAACCCTGAAGAAATTAGTAAATATTTAATAAAAGGTATTGATTTGATTTCAACAAGTTCTTCAATTACCAAAAGTAATTGGATTGATTTGAGTATGCGTTATATTAATTAATTATATAGATAAATAATTGAATAATTAATGCTAATCATTTTTAAAGAATTAACAAAACATTTTGAACAATCTCTTTTAGATAATCTTGAAACAAATGGTAAAAAAGGAGAATTCGAAATTCTTAAGAAAAATTTAATTACACAATCATCAAAAGAGGAATTTGGTGATTATCAATGTAATGTTTGTTTAAGTTTATCAAAAATATATAAAAAGAACCCAAGAGATATTTCTAATGATTTTATTAACCTTTTAAATAAAAATAAAAGCATAGCAAAATTATGTAAGAGTCTAGAAATAGCAGGACCTGGATTTATAAATATAAAATTAAAAGATGAAGTTTTAATAAATGAAATTAAATCAAATATTCAATGCCAAAAAGGTGGAGTAACTCAAATTAAAAAAGATTTAAATAGTGGCTTATCAAATAGAGTCATTGTAGATTTTTCTAGTCCTAATATTGCTAAAGAAATGCATGTAGGGCATTTAAGATCAACAATAATAGGAGATTCAATATCCAGAATTTTCGAGTTAAGAGGTTATCAAGTATTAAGACTAAATCATGTTGGCGATTGGGGAACGCAATTTGGAATGCTTATTACTCAGCTCAAAGATTTATATTCAAATGATTTAGAGGAGATAGGTAAAATTAAGATAAGTGATTTAGTTGAATTTTATAAAGAATCAAAAAAAAGATTTGATAATGAATCTGAATTCCAAAAAAGATCTAGAGAGGAAGTAGTTAAGTTACAAAGTGGAGATATTAAATCGATTAAAGCTTGGAAATTATTATGTGATCAATCTAGAAAAGAATTTGATGAAATCTATAAAAATTTAAAAATAAAAATAGAAGAAAGAGGTGAATCTTTTTATAATCCCTTCTTAAAATCAGTTATTGAGGATTTGAATTTAAAAAAATTATTAGTGGAAGATCAAGGAGCAAAATGTGTATTTTTAGATGGGATGTCTAATAAAGAAGGCAAACCTTTACCCCTAATTGTTCAAAAAAAAGATGGGGGTTTTAACTATGCCACCACAGATCTTGCTGCTATAAGATATAGATTCAACAAACCTCCTAATGGGGATGATGCTTCAAGAATTATTTATGTAACTGATCATGGACAAGCAAATCATTTTGCTGGAGTTTTTCAAGTTGCAAAAAAAGCAAAATGGATCCCAGACAATTGCCAAGTTGACCATGTCCCTTTTGGTTTAGTTCAAGGAATTGATGGCAAAAAACTAAAGACAAGGGAAGGGGAAACAATACGTTTAAAAGATTTATTAAAAGAAGCAGTTAGAAGAGCAAAAGAAGATTTATTGAAAAGATTAGAAGATGAAAATCGTTATGAGACAGAAGATTTTATTTCAAATACTTCAAGAATTATTGGATTAGGAGCTGTTAAGTATGCAGATTTAAGCCAAAATAGGATTACAAATTATCAATTTAGTTTTGATAAAATGCTTTCCCTAAATGGTAATACGGCTCCTTATTTGTTATATACACTTGTAAGAATTGCAGGAATTAAAAGGAAAAATGATTTTGTTTATAACTCTAAAGATTTTCAATATACAAATTATGAACATAAATCTGAGTGGAAACTTATCAGAAAATTACTTAAGTTCGATGAAGTCATAATATCTATTGAAAAAGACTTAATGCCAAATAGATTATGCAATTATCTGTTTGAGCTATGTCAGACTTTTAATAGATTCTATGATCAAGTTCCAATACTCAAAGAAGAAAAATATGTAAAAATTTCTAGACTGAATTTATGTGATCTAACTGCAAAAACACTAAAATTAAGCTTAGAGCTTCTAGGAATTGAAACTTTAGAAAGAATGTAATGAATGATTTTGATCAATTAAATAATCTTTTCCCAAAACCAAGAGAAGAAATAATAGATATGAAGTCTTACTCTGCACCTTTAGAAAATAGAAGAAATTTACTCCGCTTAGATTTTAATGAAAATACTCTAGGTCCAAGTCCTAAGGTTTTAGAAGCATTACAAGCAATAAAATTAAATGAGATTGCAATTTATCCAGAATATAATTTATTAAAAAATTTTTTATGTGATAAATATCTTGATTCAAGAAAATTTGATAATGATGAAATAGGAATTTTCAATGGAGCAGACGCAGCAATAAATGCAATCTTCAATTGCTTTGGAGAAAAAGATCAAATATTTCTAACCACGAATCCAACTTTTGGTTACTATTCTCCTTGTTCAGAAATGCGAGGAATGAAGAAAATAACTTGTTCTTACATTGGAGAAAATTTTCTATTTCCCATCGAAGAATTTAGTGAAAAAATTATAAAGTATAATCCAAAGTTAATATTTATTTGTAATCCAAATAATCCGACAGGAACAGTTTTAAGTGCTCAAGATATAATTAAATTAGCAAATATCAAAAAAGATTCATTGATAATTGTTGATGAACTATACGAAAAATTTTATGGAGATAGTCTTCTTGAATCGATAGATTTTGAAAAGAATAACAATATACTAATAATACAATCTCTCTCAAAAACAGCTGGTTTAGCTGGTTTAAGAATAGGTTTTACTTTTGGCAATAAAAATTTAATTAATTACATTAATAAAGTTACAGGACCATATGATGTAAATAGCTTTGCTATAACGGCAGCATTAGCAGCACTTAAAGACAAATCATATATTGATAATTATGTTTTAGAAGTAAAAAAAGCAAGGGAATGGATTTTAAATAAATTTAAATCAACAAAAATCAGAACTCATTTTAGTGGTGGTAATTATTTCTTAATTTGGCCAAAAAAAGATCCTAAAATTTTAATACAACTGATGAGAGAAAAAGGAATTCTTATCAGAAGTATGGAAAACAAAAAAGATATTTATAAGTCAATAAGGGTTAGTATTGGAACTAAAGAACAAATGATTTTTTTCTGGGACAATTACAAGGTCTTAGATTTAATAAATTAATTACCAAAAATATAAATTGTATTTTGATCGATTCTTTTAGATTTGATTTGAAAATCTTTTCCAACATATTTTACTTTAAAATTTTTCATATTTTCGATAAACAAATCAGCATTTGAGAAATCACATTCTTTGTTAATTTTTTTGCCACGAGCAAAGTGAACAGGAATAATTACATTAGGTTTTAAAAGCTTAACTATTCTTGAAGCCTCTTTCCCATCATAAGATTTTATTCCTCCTCCAATTGAAATAAATAAGATATCTGGGCGAGACAAAATAATTTGACTATTAATATCAATATCACCAGCAGCGCCTCCCATATGAACAATTTTAAGATCATTCTGCTCCCAGCTCCAAACAGTTGCCATCCCAAATCTTCTTCCATCTACTCTGTCATGTGGGACAGAAATTCCATTTAATAAAATATCCTCAAATTGATAGATTCCTGGCTCTACGAACATTAATTGATTATTAGGGTTATATCCTTCATCTGGAAGCTTAGAACTAGCCAAAATAAAATCTGCTTTGACTTCTTTTGGCTCTTTTAAATTGCTTGCACAACCTATTGCTTTAAAGGGATTTATAAGAATCGATTTTTCAGCAC
The DNA here is from genome assembly GCA_902539115.1 of uncultured Prochlorococcus sp. Classification (GTDB taxonomy): domain Bacteria; phylum Cyanobacteriota; class Cyanobacteriia; order PCC-6307; family Cyanobiaceae; genus Prochlorococcus_A. Next base: position 53,726 of record CACBHP010000005.1, read on the forward strand.
TATTAATTAAGAAACTACTATGTCCCAGACTTTTTATTACTAAATTCCTTGCCAATAGTGAGGTAGGTAAAAAAGAGATAAATAATATAAAAAAGAAAATTTTTTTAATTTGAGAAATCATATTATTAATTTTTTTGTATTTTACTTTTGTTCAGCCATTTTTAGAAAATTACTAATTAATTTATGACCAAATTGTGTCAATACACTTTCAGGATGAAATTGTACTCCATGTAAATGCTTATATTCTTTATGAGAAATAGCCATAATAGTTGAGTCTTCTAAAGTCGCAGTTATATCGAAACAAGTTGGTAATGAACTTGAATCAACTATAAGACTATGATATCTAGTTGCTACAAATGGAGTCTCGATATCTTTAAACAAACCTTTTTGATTATGAAATATTTTGGATGTCTTACCATGCATAAGTTCTTTCCCAACTATAACCTTACCTCCAAAAGCTTGGGCCAAAGCTTGATGCCCTAAACAAACTCCTAATATCGGAATATTTTTAGATAATTTTTTTAGTATTGGCAGACAAATTCCAGATTGATCTGGATTACCAGGACCTGGAGATAATAGGATCCCACTAGGATTCAGTTTGATAATTTCATCTAGAGTAATTTCATCATTTCTTTTAACTATTAATTCTCTAGTTATTTCATGCTCTACAGAAAGTTCTCCTAAATATTGAACAAGGTTATATGTAAAACTATCGTAATTATCAATAACAAGAAACATATTTATATAGATTCAAATAACAATTTAATTTTAGGAACAAAAATATATACAGCAATAATAACAGAATTAATGGAAGCTAATAACACGGCTCCTGCAGAAGTATCTTTGGAAATTTTAGCCAAACTACTAAATTCTTTTTTCACTATTAAATTCACTATTGATTCAATAGATGTATTTAATATTTCTAATATTAAAACAGACATAATTGTGGTAATCAAAATTACATAATTACTTTGACTAATTTGCAGTAAAAAACCAATCATTAAACTTGTAACTGCAAAAATTAATTGAATTTTAAAATTTCTTGAAGTTTTTATTACGTAACTAATTCCACTAAAAGCATACTTAAAACTTTTTAATACATTACTAGAAGTTTTATATGATCCTATTCTATTTTTTAGAGAGTTTATTTTTTTGTCCATTGATTTTTAATCTAATTTTTTAATTAAATATTCCTGAAAATTTAACATATTTTCTAAATCAAGATCATTGTTGTGTTCCCATCCTAAAAGATGTAAAAATCCATGACTAGCCAACCAGAGCATTTCTTTATAGATTGAATGTTTAAATTCATAAGATTGCTCAAGTGCGATCTCTAATGATATAAATATATCTCCCAACTCTATATGATCTAAATTATTTAGAGATTCATCAGAAATGATTGGAAAAGATAAAACATCAGTTGGTCCATTTTTTTGCATCCACTTCTTGTTAATAAAAGCAATTTCTTGATTAGATATTATCTGTAAGCCTAATGAAAAAGATTTTTTTTCAAAAATGAAATTTGGCAATTTATAATCGTCTTTTTTTAATATTATTTTTATCCAAGATAAAAAAACTTTCTCCCAAAAATAAGATTCAAAAATAAGCTTATTTTTAGAATCTTTTAACTTATTTGAAAATTGAGAAAATTCATTACATTTAAAAACCAAATCTAAATTTATTTCAGAAATAATTTTTTCTTTCATACATTCTTATACAGGAATATTAGGCTTACCTATTGTGGCTACAAGTATTAATATCCCAATTAAAACTAGAAAGGTTATTGAAAAATGAGAAATACTTTTTGAACCCTTCCTTACCATATTTCGCATAGCAAGCTTTATAAAGCTTGGAGGAGCAACTTTTTTTTCTATATTTTCATTTTTATTTCTCATTAGTTATTCAATAGATTCGTAAGAAGAAATATTCATGCGCAATAATTCATGAATAAATGGTTCAAGTCCACCATCTAAAACACTATCTAAGTCGTTAGTCTCCTGCAAAGTTCTGAGATCTTTTACCATTTGATAGGGATGGAAAACATAATTTCTTATTTGATTGCCCCATGCAGCTTCGACAATATCACCTTTAATATCAGCGACTTCTGCAGCTCGTTGTTCTTTAGCAATCACCAGTAGTTTAGACTTAAGAAGTAACATAGCTTTTTCTTTATTTTGTAATTGAGATCTTTCTTGTGTACATCGTACTGAAATCCCTGAAGGCAAATGAACAATTCTAACCGCTGTTTCTACTTTATTAACATTTTGTCCTCCAGCCCCACCGGATCTACTTGTTGTAATTTCTAAATCTTTTTCAGGTATATCAAGTGAAATATTTTCATCTAATTTTGGCATGACCTCCACCCCAGCAAAGCTGGTTTGTCTTTTACCATTAGCATTGAAAGGAGAAATTCTTACTAATCTATGAGTTCCTTTTTCATGTTGTAAATATCCGTACGCATATTTTCCATCAATTTCAAAAGTTACACTTTTGATACCTGCTTCTTCTCCTTGAGATAATTCATTAATAATTAAACTCATTTGATTATTATCGGCCCATCTTGAATACATTCTCAATAAGATCTCTACCCAATCCTGAGCATCTGTTCCACCAGCACCTGCGTTAATAGAAACTACTGCTCCTTCCTTATCGTATTCACCACATAACAATCTTTCAAATTCCCATTTATCTAAATTCTCTCTTAATTTCTTTAAGCCCTGCTTGGATTCCAAAATCATTTCCTCTTCTGGTTCTAAAGAATAAAGCTCAAGAGAGGCATAAGCATCAGAAATAAAAGTTTTCCATCTATCCAACAATTCAAGTTGTGCCTTAACATCATCAAGGATTAACATTTGTTTTTTCGCTTCTTCTTGATTCTCCCAAAATTCAGGATGAGCAGAAATTTGCTCTAACTCTCTCCTTTTCGCTTGTAATCTTGGAACGTCAAAGACAATCCTGAGCATTACCCAGGCGCTCTGTTAGTTCCGAAAGATCTTTTTTAAAATCTGTAATATCTATCAAAATAGAATTTAATCGTTATTTATAATCTAACAGGCACTTTTGTTTAATAGTATAAACTAAGTATTATTTTAAAAAAATGTCCAAAGTTGAAATTTATACTTGGCAATATTGCCCATTCTGTATTCGAGCAAAATCACTCCTTAAGAAAAAAAATATAAATTTTACAGAATATAAAATAGATGGCGACGAAGATGCCAGAGCATTGATGATTGAAAGAGCTGATGGTAGAAGAACATTACCACAAATATTTATAGATAATGAGGGTATCGGAGGCTGCGATGATCTCTACACATTAGAAAATGAAAATAAATTAGACGCATTATTAAACTAGATCTTATGAAATTTCTATTTGTGATAGATCCAATAAAAAATATAAATCCCTTAAAAGATTCAACTGCTGCTTTAATGCAAGCATCATCAAAAAAGAATATTGAAATCTGGAGTTGTACTCCTCAGGACCTTGAAGCTAGAGGTGATGAAGTATGGGCATCTTCCGTAAAAGTTGAAGTAAATCCTTGGATTTCTTTCAAAGATAATGATTGCATACCTCTCGCCGAATTTAATTGCATTTGGATGAGAAAAGATCCTCCTGTAAATGAGGCTTATTTATATGCAACCCATCTTTTAGAAGTTGCGGAAAGAAAAGGAGTAAAAGTAATCAACAAACCCTCATCGTTAAGAGCATGGAATGAAAAGCTAGGCGCTTTGAGATACAGTCACTTAATGGCACCTACAATAGTTGCGAGTAAGGTAAAAGATCTTATTAATTTTGCAAATATAAATAATGAAGTAGTCATAAAACCTCTCGGAGGAAAGGGTGGTCAAGGTGTTATAAGGATAAATAAAAATTCTCCAGGTATTAAATCAATCATTGAATTAATCACTTCTCAAGAAAAGTTACCCGTTATGATGCAAAAATTTATTCCTGAAGTCATAGAGGGTGATAAAAGAATAATTATCGTAAACGGTGAAGCAATTGGATCAATAAATAGGATTCCTCAAGGAGGCGATTTTAGGAGTAATTTAGCAATGGGAGGAAAGGCTGAACCAACATTATTAACAGAAAAAGAAAAAAGTATCTGCTCAGAATTATCTCATCACTTCAAAGATGAAGGTTTATTTTTTGTAGGTATTGATGTAATAAATGGAATGCTTAGCGAAATTAATGTGACCAGTCCAACAGGTTTAAGAGAAATAGAAAATTTATCCAATAAGAATGTTTCAGAGGAAGTTATTGAAAAATTAGTGGAAATTATCTAGGATTTTTAGCGAAAGATATTTGTTTTACTATAGATTCAAATTTCAATTTAATCTCATCTATTTCTTTCTCTAAAACGGAGCCTGAAACTATACCTGAACCGGCAGTAAATTCAATATTTTCTTCAATATACCTGGCTCCTCTTATTGCCAAAAGAAATGAAGCATTTCCTGATGAATCAACCCAACCCATTGGAGAAGCATAATTTCCTCTAGGAAAAGACTCAAGAGTGTTTATCCAATCCAATGCTGCATTTTTTGGGTAACCACAAACAGCCGGAGATGGATGTAAGTTTTTAAGCAATTCAAAAGGACATATATTTTCAACTTTAGAGAAAATGAGTGTTTGCAAATGAGAAATATCTCCAAATGAATTTACCTTAATATCACTTTTTTTAAAGTTTTTTATTCTTGAAACTTCTAAACATTTAATCAAATACTGTGTTACATAATTATGTTCCTTTAAGTCTTTAGTACTTTTTAGGAGTTTCTTAAAATTTGAATTAGTAGAGATAGTTCCAGCAAGAGCCTCCAAAGTTAAATTAGGTCTAGTAAAAGAAAATAATTTTTCTGGAGATGCTCCAAACAAAATATCCTTACTATTTCTTTTCCAAACGTATCTGCATGTATTTGGATGATTCTTTTTTAATTTTTTTAAAATTTCTACTAAATCTAATTTATTTTTAAATTTTATTTTAATCCTATTCGCTAAAACTATCTTTTCGAGAATACCTTTTTCTACTAATTGAATTCCTCTATTTACTACTTTTTTCAAACTTGTATTAGAAGTTTCTAAGGAGTGCAAGAAATCATCAATAATAGGTAAATCAAAACTAGTTTTTAAGCCAGATGATTTTATTAATTCTGAGCCAGAACTAATAACTTGATTTCTTATTGTCCATATTTCTTCAATTAATGTTCTTAATGATGATTTACCTTCAACATGACCATTTATTCTTAACCAGCAATTCTTATTACTTTTAATAATTAATATTTTTGGTAAGATAGCTTCCAAACTAGGGACATTAGAAGACAAATTCTTATTATTCAAGTTTTCAGAAAAAGAAAATAAATAAATTATTTTTGAAAGTGCAGAATTATGCGATTCATTAGTTAAGTTAATTAAATTTTTAAAATTCTCAGAATTAAACTCTTTTGCCACCTCAAATCTTTTTGGACCATCCAAAGTAATATATTTACATTTCTCAAAAGCAATATATGAAGTGCCATTAGATTCCTCCCAAAATGAAGAAAACTGATATTTATTTATAAACAATTCATATACTTGTAATAAATCAAAACAAGGAATCTCAACACAAATACTTACTAATCCAGAATTCTCCACTTTCTTATCGAAAGAGGAAAATACATCTTTTAAAAAATCTGTTAAGTTTAAATCATTTTTCATTACTTATTGAAAATAACTAAAAATCATGCAATAAAGTAAAAAATGTAACTCAATTTATAAACTAAATTTAATAATGATCGAATTTTGTGAGTTTAATAAAAATGGACGAAGATAAAAAAAAATTATGGAAACAAGCGATAAAATGGCCTCTTTATTCTGTTGCCATACTTCCGGTTTTAATAACAGGCGCTTATATACTCAATCAATATGAAAAGGTAAAAATTTATAATTTGATTGCATTTACTTTATCTGCAATTTTTATATTACTTTGGGAAAACCTAACTAATGATTTATTCGACTCAGAAACAGGAATCGATGAATTTAAATTCCATTCAATTGTAAATCTTGTAAAAAATAAAAAAATAATTTCTTTTATTGCATATACATCTTTAGTTATTGGTTTATTAATAATTTCAATTATTTCAGTATCAACAAATATAAACATTTTGATTTTGGTGGCATCTTGCTGCTTCTTAGGATATTTATATCAAGGACCTCCTTTTAGATTTGGCTATCAAGGTTTAGGCGAACCATTATGCTGGCTTGCATTTGGACCTTTTGCCTACTCTGCAGTCTTAATTGCGTTAAATCCTTCTAATATGTACTTCGAAGATATTCCCTGGAAAGTTTCTTTATTACTTGGTTCAGGACCTTCATTAGCAACAACTCTTGTATTATTTTGTTCTCATTTTCATCAAATTTCTGAGGATAAAAAGCATGGGAAAAATTCACCTTTAGTTCGCTTAGGAGCAAAAAAAGGTTCTCAATTTGTGCCTTGGATAATTTTTACAATATATATTTTTCAACTTTTTACTATAGTTACTGGATTTATTCCAGTGTTTTGTATCCTTTATTTGATTAGTTTTCCTCAAGCAATAAGACTTATAAATTTATTAAAATCTTCATATAAAAAAATTTCTGCACTAAAAAATTCTAAATTCGTCGCAATAAAATTTCAAACTCTTAATGGAGTTGGCTTAATCACAGGATTAATATTTAATTACTTGCTTAATAAATGAACTTATTATTTAAAAAAAAATCTTATAGCTTTAAGTTATCCACAAAAGTAGAGAATTCTAAAACCACTTATCTTACAAAACTGGGTTGGATAATTAAATTAACAAGTAATGAAAAAATTGGATTTGGAGAAGTTTCACCACTTCTAGAAGAAGACTTAAAAAAATGTGCAAAACAACTAAATATGATCTCTGAGAATGTAGAATTATCTATTTTATCTGAGCAAATAAATATTTTTCACCCATGCATTCAATCTGCAATAAATTCTGCATTAGCTGAGATAAATGGAAAAATAATTTTTAAAGAAAACTATGCCTTTGATGAAATTGATAAAACAGCCATACTTTTAAATTCTGAAAATGTAATTTCAGAGCTAAATCAAATTAAAAAAAGACTATCTAATATTGGAAAATCAGTAACCATAAAATGGAAAGTAGCACTAAGAGATAACCATGAGGAAGAAGCAAATTTAGAAGAAATCTTAAGCCAAATAAGCAATAATATTAAGTTAAGAATAGATGCTAATGGTTCTTGGGGGAGAAAGATAGCTAATAGATGGGCTGATATTTTGAAAGATAACAAAAATATAGATTGGTTAGAACAGCCTCTCTGTGTTGATGATATTGAAGGAATGAAAGAACTCAACAAAAAAATCCCAATAGCCTTAGACGAATCACTTTTAAAATTTCCAACTTTGATTGATGACTGGAAGGGTTGGCAAATTCGAAGGCCTTCTCAAGAAAATAATCCAGTTAAGCTTTTAAGAGAATTAGAAAATAAAAAAGCTTTAATATCTATAAGTACCTCATTTGAAACTGGAATAGGGAAGAGATGGCTTTATCATTTATCGTCTTTACAATTACAAGGACCAACTCCAAAAGTTCCTGGTTTAGCAATGAATAAATTTCCTAATTCTTTTCTATTTTTAAATGAAGCAAAAAAGATATGGGATCAATTATGAAAAATAAAATTCATACTATTGAAGTTGAAAATAATGAAACTCAATCTGTGGAGAAAATTATTGAAAAAATTAGAGAGAATAAAATTATTTTTATAAAAAACAAATTTTATGAATATGAAGATGTATTAGATTCAATTACTGAGCATGGGCCAGCAATTATCTTAAACAGTAGTGGTAGTTCTGGAAAACCAAGACAATGTTTTCACCATTTAAATAATCTTAAATTATCTGCAGTTACATCAGGACGATGGCTAAAAGAGCAAGGATTTGAATTGCAAAACTGCTTAATTTTAAATACTTTACCCCTGAACCATATAAGTGGTTTAATGCCAATTTTTAGAAGTCAAACTTGGGGATGTGATTGTATTAATATTTCTCCGGATTTAATAAAAAAAACTAGAGAACTTTTACTTTTCACAATTAAATCTAAAAAAAACAAAAAACACTTGATTACATCATTAGTACCTACACAATTACAAAGACTTTTAGCTCAAAAAGATGGTATTAGTTGGCTAAAAATTTTTGATCTAATTTGGGTAGGCGGAGCTTCAATTTCAAGCGAAACTGCAAAACAATGTATAGAAGAAAAAATAAAATTAGCACCTTGTTACGGCTCAACTGAAACAGCAGCAATGGTTACAAGTTTAAAACCAAAAGAATTCTTAATGGGTTTTAAAAATGTTGGAGAAATACTACCTGATACAAAAATAAGAATTAACGCACAAGGATTAATCGAGATTAAATCAGCCAGAATTGGAATCGAATTAATAGACTCTTCAAAAACTAAAAATTTTAAAAATAAAAATGGTTGGTGGTGCACCGGTGATTTAGGTGAAATTAATCAAATCAATAATTCTTTATATTTAAAATTTCTGGGAAGAAGTGATAACGCTTTTAATTCAGGAGGAGAAATCGTTTTTCCAAAAGTAATTGAATCTCGATTAAATGATTTCATTATGAAAGAAAATATACCAATTAATAAATTCAATATTTCAAAAATATCCGACAAATTATGGGGAAATAAAATTAAAATAATTGTTGAATATAAAGAACATACAAATAATAAAAATATTGAAAATTCATTAAATTTATTAAAAAAATTTTCTCAAAGTTGGCCTAAACATGAAAAACCTGAAAAGTGGATTGTTAAAAACAAAAATACCAGTACAGAAAAAATAAACTATAAATTTAAAAAATAATAATTAGCATTCTTTTAAATTTGTGCTTACATTTGAAGCCTCTATCCATCTTTCTAAATGATCGGGAATTTCTATTTTATTTCTTGAATCAAAATCTAAAGAACAATGTATTATTTTTCCTTCTGCTACTTTATTACCATTTTTTATAAAAAAGCTATTTACTTGGAACAAATGTTTATTAATCTTATGAGGGGCAATTTTTATTTTTAAAAAATCTCCAATTTTTATAGGCGCAAAAAAGTTTGCTTCACAATTTACTATAGGAAAAATAATTTGACTTTTACGTATAGAAAAATCTGGGAAAATATCTTTATAAGGAATCCCATAAATTTCAATACTCTCTTCCCAAGCTTCGTGCGACCATTTTAATAAGTTATGAAAATGAATTACACCTGCAGAATCACAATCGCCAAATCTTACCTTTTTCTGCAATATTAACCAATCAGCGGGTTTCATTTAAAGAAATTATCTATCAACAGATCCCATAATTACATCTATTGAGCCAAGGATTGCCATAATATCGGCGATTTTGGCACCTTTAAGAATATGAGGCAATATTTGCAGATTATTTAAATCAGCTGCTCTGATTTTAAATCTCCATGGGGTAACTTCATTATTTCCTTGAATAAATACACCTATCTCACCTTTACCTGACTCTAATCTTGTATACAATTCTCCGTTAGGAATTTTAAAAGTTGGAGCAACCTTCTTCGCTACATATTGATAGTCAATACCAAATATTTCACTTTTCTTATCTTCAGTCGCCATTCTTTGAGCTTCTAAATTTTCTGTTGGACCTCCTGGGATCATTTTGCAGGCTTGGCGAATGATGTTCAGTGATTGTCTCATCTCCTCAACTCTTACTCGATATCTCGCATAACAATCACCTTCTTTTTCTGAAGCAATCTTCCAATCAAAATCGTCATAACATTCATAATTATCGACTTTCCTTAAATCCCAGGAAACTCCAGAAGCTCTAAGCATTGGCCCAGATAAAGACCAATTAATTGCCTGATCTCTTTGTATTGTTCCAAGACCTTCGATTCTTTTTCTAAAAATTGGATTATTTGTTATTAATTTTTCATATTCGTCTATCTTAGGACCAAACCAATCGCAAAAATCTATACATTTATCTAACCATCCATATGGAAGGTCACATGCGACACCGCCTATCCTAAAGAAATTATTATTTATTAGCCTTTGTCCAGTAGCAGCTTCCCAGAGGTCATAAATCATTTCTCTTTCTCTAAAAATATAGAAAAATGGAGTTTGAGCTCCTACGTCTGCTAAAAAGGGACCAAGCCACAGAAGATGATTAGCAATACGATTAAGTTCGAGCATAAGAACTCTGATGTAACTAGCTCTTTTAGGGACTGGAATATTAGCTAATCTTTCAGGAGCATTTACTACAATAGCTTCATAAAACATTCCTGCTGCATAATCCATTCTGCTTACATAAGGGACATACATTACATTTGTCCTATTTTCAGCTATCTTTTCCATTCCTCTATGTAAATATCCAATTACTGGCTCACAATCAATGACATTCTCACCATCAAGAGTTACAACTAACCTTAAAACCCCATGCATTGAAGGATGGTGAGGGCCAAAATTGACCACCATTGGTTCTGTTCTAGTCTCTAGTTGAGCCATTCGAAATTTAACTTCTAAACAAATCTTAGTCGAAAGTTATGCAAACTGACCTATCTGATTCATCTTTTTTCAATCATAAATCAGTTATGACAGATGAGATTATGGCCTCATTAGAGCATTACCCTTTAATACATAACAACAAAATTAAAGGAATTGACGCAACTCTAGGAGGAGGCGGGCACTCTTATCATTTATTGAGAAAATATTCGGATTTAAATATAATTGGACTTGATCAAGATCCATTCGCGAGAAAATCAGCATCAAAAAAACTTGATGAATTTCAAAATAGGATTGATATAAGGGCTTCAAATTTTGCGGATTTTATGCCAAAAGAAAAAGTTTCTTTTGTAATTGCAGATCTTGGAGTAAATAGTAACCAAATTGATGACCCTAAAAGAGGATTTAGCTTCCAAAAAGATGGTCCACTTGATATGAGAATGAATCCTTTTCTTGAGGTTGATGCAGAGAAATTAATTGAGGCTTTAAATGAAAAAGATCTAGCGAACCTAATTTATAAATATGGAGATGAAAGATTATCAAGAAAAATTGCTAGGAAAATAAAAATGGATTTGAAGGAAAATGGGAAATATTCTGGGACAAAAGAGTTAGCTTATTCTATTGCGGGCTGCTTCCCACCAAAACAAAGATATAAAAAAATACATCCAGCAACAAGAACATTTCAAGCACTAAGAATTGCTGTTAATAAAGAAATTGACGTATTAGAAAAATTTTTGCAAGTTGTTCCTGAATGGCTTTTGCCGGGAGGAATTATTTCTATTATTAGTTTCCATTCCTTGGAGGATAGGTTAGTTAAAAGTTCTTTTAAAAATGATCAAAGACTAAAAAACCTTACAAAAAAGCCAATAACTCCTTCAGTACAAGAAGTCGAACTAAATAAAAGAGCTAGAAGTGGAAAATTAAGAATTGCTCAATTAAATTAAAGAGCCAATGATTTCTAACGTAATGATTTGATCGTGTTTGTAAGAACATGAATTGCTTGTTTTATATCGTCTGAGTTAGTGCTTAATCCAATACTTAACCTTATTGAAGATTCTGCTTCTCTAAAAGATCTTCCTAAGGCTAGTAAAACATGAGATGGTTCACCATTACTGCATGCAGATCCACTAGAACAAATTATTTTAGATTTTAAAAGTTTATGAAACTTTGCTCCGTTTAAATCCAATATAGTCAGATTTAAATTATGAGGTAATCTTTTTTCTATGGAGCCATTAATTAATAAACCAGAATTATTTTCTAACAAACCCTCTAAAAGGTTATTTCTGTATAAACGTAATTTCTCAGCATTATTTTTTTGATTAAAAACTGCTATCTCTATTGCTTTAGCAAAGCCAACTACTAAAGGTAGAGGTAATGTACCAGACCTGAGACCATATTCCTGACCTCCTCCAACAATTAAAGGCTCAAGATTAATTTCTTCATCAATTAAGAGAAGTCCTATCCCTTTAGGACCATATATTTTGTGAGAACTCATCGTAATCATATTTACATCTGATAAAAGATTGTCTAACTCGATATAACCTAGACATTGTGCGAAATCAGAGTGAAAAGTTATTCCTCGCGATTTACATATTTTTGAAATGTTATCTATGGGCTGAATAACTCCTATTTCGTTATTTGCCAACATGACACTAACCAGAAATGTATCTTCTCTTATATTTTTTTTGAATTGTTCTTCTGAAATTAAGCCATCTTTCTCAGGATTAATTTCTGTAACCATAAATCCCTGTTTTTTTAGTTGGTTTAGAGGCTCTAAAACAGCTTTGTGCTCGGTTTTTAAGGTAATAATATGTCCATAATTTCCTGTTTTTTTATAGTAATTTCTAGCAAAACCTAATAAGGCTAAGTTATTAGATTCTGTTGCTCCACTTGTAAAAATAACTTTTTTATTCTTAAGAAATAAATTTTGTTCTATTTTTTCTCTTGAGGCTTCCAATATAGCGCTTGCATTAATCCCCGCCAAATTAGATTTGCTTGAAGGGTTGGAAAATATCTCACTCCAAAAAGGTTTCATAGAATCAACAACATCTTTAGAGCAAGGAGTCGAAGATTGATAGTCTAGTAGTATGGGAGTTGATAGCATTATGTTTAGTATATAAAATTCTCTTTATTACTAGAAAATCAAATTTAAAGAATTTAAAAAATGAATGAAATTAATCAAATAAATAATGAACCGATAAGAAAATCAAGAATTTTATTAGTTGATGATGAGCCTGGTTTAAGAACAGCTGTTAAAACATTTCTTGAAGATGAAGGCTTTGAAATATTTATTGCAGTTGATGGAGAGGATGGTTGGGAAAAAGCTCAAACAGTTTTCCCTGATCTGATAATTAGCGATGTTATGATGCCCCGAGCAAACGGTTATGCTTTATTAGAAAAAATTAGAGAGGATGAAAAATTAGGAGGAACTCCAGTTATTTTTCTAACTGCAAAAGGAATGACCCTAGACAGAACCGAAGGTTATCTTGCAGGAGTTGATGATTATATTTCCAAACCTTTCGATCCCGATGAATTAGCTGCAAGAGTTAAAAATGTAATCAACAGACAAGAACGTTTACTAAAAGAAGCGGCACGATTCGCAGACATTGATGTAAGCAAAATGGCGAAACAGATTACTGAAATAAAATCTATGCTTACAGACCAAAACCAAACTAATCCAGAAAATAAAATAAATCTTCCTAGTTTTACTCCAAGAGAAGCAAGTGTACTTCAACTAGTAGCAGAGGGGCTTATGAACAAGGAAATTGCGAGACAGCTTGAAACATCTATTAGAAATGTTGAGAAATATGTAAGTAGACTTTTTATCAAGACAGGTACATCTAGCCGAACCGAGTTAGTTCGTTATGCACTTGAAAATCATTTAGTAAAATAATTTATTAAATTTTTTCGAATTCAATTAGTTTTGAAAAATAAAAAGGAGCTTTATTTAATTTCTTTTTAACCACTATAAATCCTCGTCCTTGAGCAGCATTTATAATGCCTTTTTCTTTCAATGTATATGCTCTTGTAGTTTTACTTGGCCCAGGAAATAATTTCCCAATATTTTTTAGAACAGCAAGAACTGGAGTATAAGGAGCAAAGCTAACGATTAGTTTTTCTTTGCTTAAATCGCATAGATGTTGGACCATTTCTTCTGCGACCGGTTGAGGATAATGAATAAATACATCTAAACAAACTACAACATCAAATAATCCTTTTAATTTTTCCAGATCACAGACTTCATATTTAATTTTACCTTGATTCAAACCTAATTCATTAATGCGTTTTTTTGTTTCTTTAATCATTTCAGAAGAAATATCGCTCACCTGAAGTTTTTTTATACCAAGTTTTAGTAGAGGTATGGAAAGACTTCCTACACCACATCCTGCATCACAATAACTTTTTTTTGTTAGTTCAGGATAATTTTTGATGTATGAGACCACATCATCTACAGTTTTTTGATGTCCTTTCCTTATATTTTTCTGAACTGTATTGATTTCATCAGATTTGCTATAAATTTTATTCCATCTTTCAAAGCCAGTACCATTAAAATATTCTCTAACTTCACTTTTTTCAATAATCTTATTTGACATCATAATATTCTATGAAAATTTATTCTTTTTATACTAACTAACTGGCGCCAAATAAATTGCACGCCATTATAGGAAAGAATTGATTTGTTATTTTGTCAGAATTGAATTCTAAAGATATTTATAAAATTGCTGTCGTAATGGGTAGTGATTCAGATCTAAAAACATTGAAACCTGCCATTGATATTTTAAGAGAGTTTGGAATCAAAACTGAAGTTTGTATACTTTCTGCACATCGAACACCTATTGAAATGATGGAATATGCAAAAAATGCAGAATCAGAAAACATCAAAGTAATAATTGCCGGTGCCGGTGGTGCTGCTCATCTTCCAGGAATGCTGGCATCCATAACTTGCATTCCTGTAATTGGAGTACCAGTAGAGAGTAAGACACTTAAGGGTATTGACTCTCTTTTATCAATCGTTCAAATGCCCGCTGGGATTCCAGTTGCAACAGTTGCAATTAATGGAGGACAGAATGCTGGATTATTGGCAATAGAGATGATTAGTTTATTTGATGAATCCATAAAGAAAAATTTAAAAGAATTTAGAGACAATCTTCATACACAGGTAAGGTCTAAAAATAGTAAGTTATCAACGATTGGAGCTGACAATTATCTTCAAAATAAATGAACAAATATTTTGCTATTAAGCCTTATTAAGAAAGTTTTCTTTTTTAAGGTAGTTAATAACTTTTTCAACGGAATCATTTAAGTCTAACGAACCTGTATCAACAACAATTTCTGGATTATGAGGAGCTTCATATGGACTAGAAATCCCCGTAAATTCCTTAATTTCACCCAAACGAGCTTTCTTATAAAGACCTTTAGTATCCCTATTTTCGCAGACTGTGATATCTGCAGCACAATAAACTTCAATAAAATCTTTAGATCCAATAATTTTTCTCACCTTATCTCTATCGCTAATAAATGGTGAAACGAATGCTGTAATAGTTATTATCCCAGCATTCATAAATAAATTCGCAACTTCTCCAATTCTTCTTATATTTTCTTCTCTATCTTGATCTGAGAACCCAAGATCTTTGCATAAACCATGTCTTATATTATCTCCGTCCAACACATAAGTCGAAAAACCATCTAAGTGTAAAACTTCATTTAAAGCGTTGGCTAAAGTACTCTTACCAGAGCCAGATAAACCTGTAAACCAAATAACCATTCCTTTATGACCTCTCATTTTCTCTAACTTTTCTCTATCAATAGTTAAATTGTGCCACTTTATATAGGTTGACTTTGTTTGATCTTGTTCTTTCATTGTTTGGCTCATCAAAATTAAAAACCTATCCTAACCCTTGCTTCATAAATTATGAAATCCCTCTTTACGAAGAAACTCAATTGATTTCGATACCATATCACCCTGTAATTGGATATTACTATCAATTAATGTTCCTCCAGTCCCACAAAAAATTTTAATTTTTTTTAGTAATTCTTTTAATAAAATTTCATCCTCAGTGCCTAAACCTCTAATAAAAGTTACAGTCTTGCCCTTTTTACCTTTTTTTTGTTTTGAAATATTTATTTTTGATCTTTTATTAAAAGATTCTACCTTTGCTGTTTCTTCAGATTTTTTTTCTTGATTATCAAATTCGATCCAATTCTTTTTTCCCATTATTTTCAATATAATCTATAGTTAGTTAATACTTATTTTATAGAAAAAGTGGTAAGTACATTTTCTCGCAAAGATCAAAACTATAAAAATGACGATTTAAATCAACCCTCCAAAGGGGGAAGATTTGGAAAATATGGTGGTCAATATGTTCCTGAAACGCTAATGCCTGCACTTTTTGAGCTTGAAACAGCTGCATCTAATGCATGGAAAGATAAACTTTTTGTAGAAGAATTAAATCATCTACTTAAGACTTATGTAGGAAGAGAAACACCACTTTATGAGGCCAAAAGACTTAATGAACATTACAAAACTAAACAAGCAACTCCCAGAATATGGCTTAAAAGAGAAGATTTAAATCATACAGGTGCTCACAAAATTAATAATGCCCTTGGACAAGCTTTATTGGCAATACGAATGGGCAAAAAAAGAATAATTGCAGAAACTGGAGCAGGTCAGCATGGGGTTGCTACGGCTACTGTTTGTGCGAGATTTGGCTTGAAATGTATTATTTATATGGGTGCTGAAGACATAAAAAGGCAATCCCTTAACGTTTTCAGAATGAAACTTCTAGGAGCTGAAGTTAAAGTTGTAAATTCAGGAACTGCAACACTTAAGGATGCTACTAGTGAAGCCATTAGAGATTGGGTTTCTAATGTCGAAACCACACACTACATTTTAGGATCTGTTGCAGGTCCACACCCTTTCCCAAAGATTGTGCGAGATTTTCATGCAGTTATAGGAGAAGAAACTAAAAAACAATGTCTGGAATCGTTTGGATCTTTACCTGATATTTTACTTGCTTGTGTAGGTGGGGGATCAAATGCAATGGGTCTTTTCCATCCTTTCGTTAAAGAAACTTCTGTACGACTTATTGGAGTTGAAGCCGCAGGAAGCGGAGTTGATACTGACAAACATGCTGCAACTATCACTAAAGGATCGGTTGGAATTTTGCATGGATCAATGAGTCTTCTCTTACAAGATGATAATGGTCAAGTACAAGAAGCTCACTCAATAAGCGCCGGTTTAGATTACCCTGGAGTAGGGCCTGAACATAGCCATTTAAAAGATATAGGTAGAGCAGAATATGGATCAGTCACAGATCAAGAAGCTTTAGATGCTTTGAGACTTGTTAGTGAACTTGAAGGAATTATACCAGCACTTGAAACTTCCCATGCCTTTGCTTGGTTAGATAAACTATGCCCTACTCTAAAAGAAAATACTCATATAGTTATCAATTGCTCTGGTAGAGGCGACAAAGATGTTAATACTGTTGCATCTTCATTAGATATTTAATCAATATCTTGGAATTGATGGGTCAATGTATCTACTCCATCCATCTATACCCTCCTCCAAATTCCATATTTCGCTAACAATATTATTATCTAAACACCATTGTGAAAAGTTATAACTTCTTATTCCTGCATGACAGGTAACTACAATTTCTCGGTCTAATAAACCAGCAAATATTTCTTCAACGTATTCAGATGTCACTTTACTAATTGGTATATGTAAAAATTCTTTTGAGAAACGCGCTATTTCAAGCTCTGAATGTTCTCTTACATCAATCAATACTGGATCTTCTTTCTCAGATTTAAACCAATCATTGAGACTAGAAGCATTTATAGATTTTGGATAACTTTCCAATTTATAGGGTGAATTTTGTGTTATTTACAATTTAATAAAATAAGTTGCAGTAGGAAGTTTATTGTTAAAAATAAAAATAAACACTTATAATGAAACTTAAGGTAATAGCAATAATACTATTATTATCTTTATTACTTTTTTTTGGTTTTAAAAAAATTTCTGCTAATAAAATTAAGCAGCAAAGTACAAATATTGAGCAACTAAATATCTTAAAATATATACCCGATAACAATAAATTATTATTTATTTCAAATTTAGATAGTTTAAATATTATTAACAATAATGAAAAAGATAAAAATCTAAAAAATCAAGATAACTTTGTTTTAATAAAAGATTCTATATTAAATTACTTAGGTATAGATCTAGGCAAAAATAAATTAGAAGATATCTATAATAATGAACTTATAATCTCAACTTTTGAGAATAATAAAAAGCATAAAGATGATATTTTGCTTGTTTTTAAAATTAAGCCAGAAAAAACAATAGATGATTTATTAAACTTGCCTGAAAAAATTGATCAGATTGATGAGATCATTTCAATTAATAGAGAAAATAAACTAAATTTCATTAACTTTATATATCGGACCAAGGATAATTATATAATTGCTTCATCAGATAAAAAATTTATCAAAAATAGTATTAACTCTAGCAATGGTTTAAAAGAAAAAAAATTTCAATACGAGGGAGAACTTTTTGGACTAAAAAAAGAAAAAAATATATTATTAACAAATAAATTTTGGGACAGTATATTATTTAATAAAGAAATCTTCACTGAGAATAATGAGGATATTATAGCTACAACATTTGACTTAAAGAATAAACATTTAATCTTAAAATCATATTTACTAAATAATAAAAAAAATATTGATACTTTTACTTACGATAAGCTAATCAATAAAGATAATACTAATGAAGAAAATCTTGAAATTTCAATTTTTAGTGATGTAGAAAACTTTGACAAATATCTAAAACCTTTAATAAATGATTTTGAACTAAATTTTTTTGAGGAGTTTAATAAAAATCTAAATCAAAACATTTTAATTCTCAATTCAAATAAAGATTGGCTTATTACATTTGAAAAAAATAATGAAGGACAATTTGATTTAAGTACTTTGAAAAAACTAAAAGATTTCAACAAATATACTTTAAAAAAAAATGAAGATATTTATTCAATATATTCCAAAGATATTCTTGAAGAAAAAGACGATGTTATAAAACAATTAACTTATGAAAATATCTATTCAATAGAATCAGAAAATTTACAAATCATAAGTAATTATTTAATTGATGGTAAAAAACTAGAGAAAATATCAAAAAAATTTTTTAACTTTAAAAGTAATAAAGATAAATCTGCTTTTCTTTATTCAAAAGTTGATATCAAAAATGGTAATTCTAAAAAAATTGAATATTTTTCTGATTTGCAGGACCTTAATTTTCTCATCAGAAATGTTTTAAAAATATCAAATGAAGAATCTCTAGAAATCATTAGACAAACTATTCCTGAAAAAAATCCAATTCTTTATACAGAAAGAATATTAAAAATTTTTTAAATTAAGTTTATTCAAACAAGCCTCAAACACAATTATTTTAAATTTTTGAGAAGTTAATATCTTGTGGTTAATTAAAAATTATTTGACTATCTTTAATCTATAAGTATTTGATATTGAATTAAGCAATTGGATAGTAACAAACTAATTTTAAAACCAGGATTAGAGGGTGTACCAGTTACTAATTCATCCATCTGTGATATTAACGGCAACAAGGGTAAATTATTGTACAGAGGGTACTCCATTGAGGAACTATCCCAAAAAAGCAGTTTTTTAGAAACTGCTTACTTATTGATTTGGGGTGAATTGCCCACAGCTATTCAACTTAGAGATTTTGAACAAGAAGTTCAGATGCATCGAAGGTTAAGTTTTAGAGTTAGAGATATGATGAAATGTTTCCCTGCTACAGGTCATCCCATGGATGCTCTTCAATCTAGTGCGGCTTCTTTGGGGCTCTTCTATTCGCGTAGAGCTATAGATGATCCTAATTATATTTACAACGCAGTCATAAGACTAATAGCAAAAATACCCACAATGATTGCTGCGTTTCAACTTATTAGAAAAGGACAAGACCCGATTCAACCTAGAGATGATTTAACTTACTCATCAAATTTTCTTTACATGCTGACTGAAAAAGAACAAGATCCTATAGCTGCAAAAGTTTTTGATAGGTGTTTAATTCTACATGCCGAACATAGTTTAAACGCAAGTACATTTAGCGCCAGGGTGACTGCAAGCACTCTTACAGACCCATATGCAGTCATCGCCTCTGCAGTAGGAACCCTTGCTGGCCCTCTGCATGGAGGAGCAAATGAGGATGTGATTGCAATGTTAGAAGAGATTAAAACCCCAAAAAATGCT
>CACBHP010000006.1 GCA_902539115.1 uncultured Prochlorococcus sp.
AGATAGAAGTACAAATAAATCAAAATTAAAATATGACTTGAATTTTAACTTTAATAAATATTCAATTCTAAATCTTAAAAAATCAGGATTAGAAACAAAAGTAAAAGGTAATGTTATTTATAAGTCCAGTAATAGAGAAATTATTGCAAATATAAAATCAAATTTTGATGGTAAAGGTCTTCTAGGATTTAAATTAAATACAAAATTAAATAAAGACTTTTTAAAGCTGGAGTTATTTTCTAGAGGATTAGATCTTGAGAGCTCAGAATATAGTATTGGGAAGAGAAAAATTACCTTTATAAAGGGTAAATTTAAATCTAACTTTAAATTAAATAAATCATCAAAGCTTACATTTTGTGAAGGAAGATTTTCTTTTACTAATTTAAAAATAAAACCAGAAGATTTCTCAGAGAATATAAATTCAGATTCAACTAGTTTTTTTTGTAAAGATAATAATTTAATAGGGAATTCCGAGAACTTAAATTACGGAACTTTGAATTCAAACTTTAATCTAAATATCCCATTAAATAAAAGTTCTAATAAAATTAAACTTAGAGGAAGTGTTGGATATATTAACAGCCTGAATCCAGATATTGAAATATCGGGGCATCTTCCCTATTGGTTTGATATAAGAGGAATTAATTTTGGCGAGATCTATTCAAGTCTAAAAATAAATAGAACGCAATTATCTAATTTAAATATTTTCCGAAATAATGACATTAGGGGATTTGTGACTGCTAAAGGAGAATTAAAAGGAAAAATTACTGATCCTGATATTTCAATAAAGTTTAATGTTGATTATCCGCACTTCAAAGGGATACGAATCAGAGAGATATGGGAGGGAGATATTAAAAATAAAAATAATGAATTTCTCCTAAATATGAAAAATAGATACTCTCCAATTCCTTCATTTCTTTCTATTAAGTTTGATTCTAACCTTAAATTAGATAATGTATCTTTTAGTAGATTATTTAATTCTAATAAAGGAAGCATAGAAGTATTTAAAGAGAATAATAGTTATAATTGGCGAGCAGATAATTTTCCTCTTGATGAACTTGAATTATCAATAGGAAACAATCAATTTGATAGGATTGAAGGAATTATTAATGGTTCTGGATCAATAAATTCAGACCAGTCATATCTTGATGGAAGACTAGCTTGGAGTCTAGGTAAATATAGAAATATAAAGTTAGCAAACTCATTATTTAATTTTAGTTTTAATGATAATTCTTTTTATGTCAATTCATCATTATATCCAATTGACGGGGGAATAATTGAAGTCGATTATGACTCAAATAAAAATAATTTAATTAATTTAGACTTTAACGATATAACCACTAGTTGGACTGTTCTAACTGCGCTAGATATTTTTGATTTTGATAATAAAAAAGTTATTCAAACCATAAAGTCGAATATCTTGGATGATTTAGAAATAAATAAAGAAAATAATTCTTTTAAAGAGAGGATTGATTTTATAAATAACTTTATTGAAAGTAAAAATGCGCAAGACGACAAATTTAACTTGCAAAAATATTTTAATAAATTCAGTAGTAGATATAATGCAAAAGTAACAATTGAGGGGGATAGGCCAAGCAACTATAAATTGAATGCAAAATTAAATGGCTATCTTGATGTCTTTAGAGATGATAATAAAAATAAAAAAGAGGAATTTACTATTGATTTAGAAGGGGGATTATTAAAAGGTAATGGTTCTTTAAAAATTAAAAAAATACCATTAAGTGCTTCAAATATTTTTTTAAATCAACCAAGAGATTTTCTTGGAGGTATTGATATGGATTTATTTTATAACCTTGATAATAAGTCTTTCTTGAGTCAAATTTCTTCTAACAACTCATCAATTAAAAATAACAAATTATTATTTGAAAAGGGTATTATTGAATTTAATAACTCTATTTTTGATATTGACTTTTCTTTGCTTATAAATGACTCTAAAATCCCAATAAGTTTAAAAGGCTCAATACCTATAAATAAATCAGATAACTTAGATCTAAGATTGATTGGGAATGGAAAATTTATTGAGTTATTAGATATTTTTGCGGAGGAATACTTTACCTTTAAAGAAGGTGATGTGAATCTTAGAATGATTCTAAAAGGAACCTTAAATAAACCATTATTAAATGGATTTGTAGTAATTAAAGATTCTAAAATTGATTTTTTTAATAATATTTTTAAAGATATTAATAGCTTAATAATTTTTGATTTTGATTCTTTAGAGATCAATAATCTTAATGCAGAGTCTGAAGATTCTGGAGAAATTTTTATAAAAGGCTCTTTGCCTTTTTATAGTAAGAATGATTCCGAGAAGACAGAAATTAATTTGATAACGAATAGATTTAACATAAAAAAAGATAATTTTAATTTTTTAATAGATTCAAATATAGATTTAAGTGGATCATTTGAAAGTCCTATTTTGGGTGGTGATCTATCTTTTAATAATGGATTTATTAATTTAAATAATACCAATCAAAATAATAAAAAAGGGAAAAATCTTATTCGAAAAGAGGATGAAAAAGATTGGCCCGAACTCTATTGGAATAATGAAAAGAATATTGAAATAATTTCAAATGAAACAATTTTGAATTCTGTTCTTTTAGGTGAAAATTTACCAAATTATTTGGATAATTTAAGTTTTAATAATCTTAAATTAAAACTTGGACCAGATTTTAAACTTCAATATTCAGAATTAGTTCAAGCTTATTTAGATACTAAATTAGACCTTAATATAAACGGAAAGGTTGGCAAAGATTTAAATGCTAGAGGTCTAATTTATCTTAAAAAAGGTAGAGCTAATCTATATACCACTCCATTTAAACTTGATAAAAATAAAGAAAATTATATTTTATTTGCATCAAGAAGTGGTGTTGTTCCATTTATTAATTTTTCCCTGGTTAGTAAAGTTCCAGATTCTATAATACCTATAAGTGAAAATAATCAAGATTCTAATATTACAGGTGATTTTGATGAAAATGAGATTTCTAGTGGTTTGGGATCATTTGGGATTGGTAATTCAAGGCTTATCAAAATTGAAGCATCTTATGAAGGATTTTTAGATCAATTATCTTTTGCTGATGAAAATAGAAGAATCCAATTAAGGAGCACGCCAAGTTATAACAGATCGCAAATAATTGGTTTGATTGGAGGTAACTCTGCAAATTTAATAAACAGAGCATTTATTTCTCAACTTAATAATGCTGATGCATTTAGTGAAAGATTTCAATTATCTCTATATCCAGCGTTAATAGAAAATAATGATTCATTAAATAATATTTTTTCCAATGACAATTTAGATATAGAGAATGATGATCAATCATCTTCTAATGAAGAATTTTCTTCTCAAGCTTGGGTAGCGGAAATAGGGCTTGATATTACTGATGCGATAAATTTTGCCTTTCAAACGGTTCCAGGTAGAGAAGATATTTCACCTTTAGGTATTTTGACTTTTCAGGCAAATCCAAACTTAGAATTATTAGGTTCTTATGATTCGAATGGGGATTGGAAAAGTCAAGTTCAATTATTTTTTAGATATTAACTCAGAGGAAAATATACTTTAAAGAATCGTTAATTTGAATTATTATTAAAATAACTAAAAAATATTATGGCTAATATCTTTGAGGTTCCTCAACCAGGTGATGATCTTTTAGAAAAAGCTGAGAAAGTTCGTTTGGCATCAATAAAAGTAAGTCAGACTGAAAATCAAAATCGAATTAAAGCCTTAAATTTTATGGCTGATTATCTAGAAAAAAATTCTAAAGAAATATTAGAGGCTAATAATGCAGATTATTCAAGTGCAGAAAAAAAGGGTATTTCTAAGGCTTTACTTTCTAGATTAAAATTATCAAAATCAAAATTAGATTCAGGAATCGCAGGGGTAAGAAAAGTTGGAGAATTGGCTGATCCTGTAAATCAAGTTCAAATAAAAAGAGAACTTTCAAAAGGATTGATCTTAGAGAGAAAAACTGTGCCAATTGGAGTTTTAGGAGTTATTTTTGAATCAAGGCCAGATGCCGTGATGCAGATTAGTTCTTTAGCAATAAGATCAGGTAATGGAGTAATGCTTAAAGGTGGCAGTGAAGCCAATTTAACAAATACTTCAATAGTGAAAGCATTGCAAGAAGGTTTAAATGAATCAGGTCTTGATAAAAATGCAATATGTTTACTAACAAGCAGAAAAGATAGCATGGCGATGTTAAATCTTGATAAATATATTAATTTAATAATTCCAAGAGGAAGTAATGAATTAGTTAAATTTATTCAGGAGAATACAAGAATTCCTGTCTTAGGCCATGCTGATGGAATTTGTCACTTGTTTATAGATAATGAGGCAAATCTAGAGATGGCTTTATCAGTCGCTTTGGACAGCAAAATTCAATATCCTGCAGCATGTAATGCTATCGAAACTTTATTAGTCCATAAAGATATCGCGCCAGCTTTTTTAAAAAAGGCCATCCCTCTGTTTAATTCTAATGATGTTAAATTAATCGGAGATAAGAGATCAGTTGAATTAGGGTTAAATTATGAGGCTAGCCTAGAAGATTGGAAAACTGAATATCTAGATTTAATACTATCGATAAAAATTGTTGATGATCTAGAGGCAGCAATCACACATATTCAAAAATATAGTTCAAAACATACAGATGGAATAATTACTGAAAATTCAAATACTGCCAATAAATTTATGAATGTAGTTGATAGTTCAGGTGTTTTTCATAATTGCTCTACTAGGTTTGCAGATGGGTTTAGATATGGATTCGGAGCTGAAGTTGGCATATCTACTCAAACTCTTCCACCAAGGGGACCTGTAGGTCTAGAAGGTTTGGTAACTTATAAATATTTCCTAAAAGGTGATGGGAATATAGTTGATTATTTTTCATCAGGAAAGGCTATCTATACACATAAAGATCTTTAAAACTTTTAAAGATGGAAACTTTTTTAAAAATCGAGAATATTAAACTTTGGGCTAGGGTTGGCGTTCTAGATGAAGAGAGGGAATTTGGACAACTATTTATTTTAGATATATTTTTGTGGACTGATTTTGAAAAATGTACAGTAAATGATGATATAAAAAAAACAATTGACTATTCAAAATTAGTTCAAATTCTAAAAGATCAATCAAAGAAAATATATTGTTTCACAATCGAAAAATATTCAAACGAAATTTTAGAAATTATTGATCAGGAATTTAATCTTGCTAAAGTTAAAATTATTTTGACAAAATGTAATCCTCCAATCACAGGTTTCGATGGGAAGGTCTCAATAGTAAGAATTCTTGAAAATAATTAAAGTATTGGTAAAAAGAAATCCCATCATATTGATTCATGGTCTTTGGAATACTTCAAGTATTTTTTCTTCTATTACCTTAAAACTTGATGATATTGGCATTGAATATTTTGCCCCAACTCTTAAGCATGCATATGGTATGACATCAATTCTGGATTTGACTAGTAAATTAAACGAATTAATTTTAGATAAATATGGTTTAGAAAAAGAAATAGATATTTTGGGATTTTCTATGGGAGGAATAATTGGTAGATACTGGCTTCAAAAATTTAATGGGTATAAAAGAACAAGAAGATTAATATCTATAGGTTCCCCTCACAAAGGAACTTTGATGGCTCAATTAATACCTAAATACCCCTTTAGAGGAATATCAGAAATGAAAATAAATAGTAGGTTTTTAAGAGAACTCGCAAATAATGATTTTTTTCTTGATGATATTGAGTGTATAAATTTCTTTACTTATTGGGATATGATGGTGTTCCCTGGCTGGTGGACAAATTTAAATTTTGGAAAAAAAATATCAGTAAAAGTATATAAACATAGAAACCTTGTAAGGAATAAATCTGTGGTTGATAAAATAATCGATGAAATTATTATGTAGCTCCAGAGAGACCTAAGTGTCTTATTAATGAATCAGTTTGTGGCTCTCTTCCCCTGAATAGTTTAAATATGTCTAATGGAGGTAAGCTTCCACCTAAGCTAAGTATTGTATCTTTGAATTTCTTTCCTATTAACTTTAAATCTTCAGTGTTTTCTAGATCAGCCTCTTCAAACATTGAAAATGCATCAGCACTTAGAACTTCAGCCCATTTATATGAGTAATATCCCGCAGAATATCCGCCTGCAAATATATGACTAAAACAACAAAGAAAGTGATCTTCTTGAATTGGTTCAATAACAGTAGTTTGTTTCGCAATTTCTCTTCTTATTTCATCTGCGGTTTTACATTTGTTTTTATAAATACTACTGTGCAATCTGAGGTCAGTAATTGCAAAATGTAGTTGTCTAAGAGTAGCCATACCACAATTAAAAGTTCTATTCTTTAGGAGCTTCTCAAAATTCTCATCGGATAATTTTGCCCCTGTTTTGTAGTGTTTAGCAATATTCATGATTGTATTTTTATGAAAACACCAGTTTTCCATAAATTGACTTGGAAGTTCTACTGCATCCCACTCAACGTTGTTGATGCCAGCTGCTTGAGGAAGATTTACAGTAGTAAGCATGTGTTGAAGACCATGACCAAATTCATGGAAAAGTGTTTGAACTTCTTCAAAACTCATCAAACTAGGTTTATCTTTTGATGGTGGAGTCTGATTACAAACGAGATAAGCTACAGGGAGGGTCTTTTTGCCAACATTATTTTTATTCAAACATTCATCCATCCAAGCTCCTCCTCTTTTTGATTCAGGCCTCGAATATGGATCAAGGAAAAAAGATGCTATTTTCTTATCTTCTGTATTGAGGATATTAAAAAATAAGACGTCATCATTCCATACAGGAGCCTCATCAGTCGCCTCAACTACTTTAATTTCAAAAAGCTTCTCACTTAATTTGAATAGTCCTTTCAACACATCATTTAGTGGGAACCAAGGTCTCAAAGACTCTTGATCCAAATTAAGTTTTTCCTTTCTAAGAAGTTCAGACCAATAACTAATATCCCATGGCTCAATATTCTGCGATTTTGGAAACCCATTAGCTTTAGAAAACTTATCAAGTGTTTCTAATTCAATTTTTGCGGTTTTGAATGCTGGTTCTCTCAATTCTTCCAAAAGGTTTTCTACTTTTTTAATTTCTTTCGCCATTTTCGTTGACAAGCTTAGTTCTGCCCAACTTTTATAACCGAGAAGATTAGCTTTTTTAGTTCTAAGAGATAATATATCTTCAATTATTTGGGAATTATTTTTTTTCCCTTTAGAGGCCCTACTAACGAAAGCCTTGTATAGTTTTTCTCTAAGATTACGCTCGGTGGCATATGTCATGAACGAAGTATAAGTTGGAATATCTAGACTTAATTTCCAAGGACCATTTTTAATATCAACTTCTTCATCTTTTTTTAAGTGATTGTGTGCAGAAATTGCCATCAATTCAAGTACTCGTTCAGGAAGACCGTCTACTTCAGATTTTTTATTTAATATTAAAAACCATTCGTTAGTGGCATCAAGAACATTATTACTGAATTCGGTTGACAGCTTTCCAAGTTTTTCTGAAATTTTGTTGAATTCTTCTTGATCATTTTTTTGTAGTGAAATTCCCCTATGTTGCATCTCAAGAATTTCTTTATCTAAAATTCTATTTTTTATTTGATCAAAGTTGCTTGTATCTTTAAGCTTTACTAAAGAATTGTAAATTATTTTACTTTGTCCAAATTTATTACTCAAGCTAATAATTTCTGGAAGAAATTTTGAATAAATATCTCTAAGACTTTCAGAATTATTTACTGCATTTAGATGGCTTATTACTCCCCAACTCCATCTAAGAATTTCATTGACTTCATTTAAAGGATTTATTACATTATCCCAATTTAAATCATTTTGAATTAAATAATTAGATAAATTTTTTTCTATGATTTGAAAGTCTTCGGAAATCTTTTCTAGTACTAGGGGAAATTCTTTACTTATGTTTTCGGGAGTAAATTTTTTAAATTCTGGTAATTCTCCATATTTAAAAATTGAAGTATTCATTTATTAAATTAGTTTAATTAACTAAAGTAGGGATCATTCCTACTAATTTAGCTAAAGTAAGCTGCTGGCTGAGAGCATTGGTTGAAGATTCGTATAAATTTATAGCTATTTTTGGCCAAAAACCTATTACCAAAGTAGGCAACAATAAACTGAAACCAATCGTCAATTCTCTACCATTCATCTCTTTAACTGTAGCTAGTGCAGGAATTCTCGGACCAAAAAATACTCTTCTACACATTGATAGTAGATATATTGGTGTTAGAACTAAACCTATAGCGGCAATAAGAATTGTGATCGATCTAAAGATAGAGCTAAAGCCTTCTTGGCTAGTGATACCTAAAAATACAGTTATTTCACTTATAAAACCGCTCATCCCAGGTAATGCTAGAGAGGCCAAAGAACTTGCTAAGAAAAAAGCAAAAGTTATTGGTAAAACCTTTGCTAAACCGCCCATATTTGGTATCGAAAGAGTATTTGTTCTTTCATAGAATGATCCCGTTACAAAAAACATAGCTGCAGCAATAAGCCCGTGACTGATCATTTGTAGCATTGCTCCACTTATCCCTAAAGCATCTACTGCTCCAATCCCTAATAGCACAAAACCCATATGACTGACTGAGCTACATGCAATTCTTCTTTTGACATTATCTTGTGCAAAAGCATTTAGTGCTCCGTAAATTATATTAATAATTCCAAGAATAATTAATGCAGGTGCAATTTGAAGATGTACTTCAGGTAGTATTTGAACGTTGAATCTTAAAAGAGCGTAGCCTCCCATTTTTAAAAGTATTCCAGCGAGTAACATTGAAACTGGTGCATTAGCCTCTCCATGTGCATCAGGCAACCAAGTATGTAATGGAAAGATAGGAAGTTTTACACCAAAACCAATTAAAAATCCTATATAAGATAATAACGCTAGGCTGCCTGTTACATGTTTATTGGTTAAATCGGTAATATTTAAAGTAAAAGTATCGCCATTCAAGGCAAGTGCTAACCCACTTATGAGTATTAATAAAGAAGCTAAAGCGGTATAAAGAATAAATTTTGTGGCCGCATATAATTTCTTTTTGCCTCCCCAAATAGCAATAAGAAGATATACTGGTACCAATTCAAGCTCCCATGCTAAGAAAAATAATAGAAAATCTTGAGAAAGGAAAACTAATGCTTGTGCTGATGCTTGGACTAATAAAAGGGCAAAATATAGATTAGATTTTTTCTTGATTTTCCAACTTGCCGCAGCTGATAAAAATGTAATTAACCCACTCAAAGCTACTAATGGAGCAGATAAGCCATCTACACCAAGAGACCACTCTAAGCCTATTGAAGGTAACCAGGAAGCTCTTTCTACTAGTTGCAAAGAACTATCTGAAGTATTGAATTTTAGAAAGAGGACGCCTATTATTAGTAAAAAATCTATAAACAAAAAACTTAATGAGATATTTCTAGGGAGTGTATTATCTTCTCCTTCCTGAGTACTCAAGAAAGGCATTACCAATGCCCCAATTAAAGGCAGTAAAATAATAGATGATAACCAAGGAAAAGATTCTAAATTCATTTATGTAATGAATAATTTTTATTCTAGTTGAAGTTGTACTAGCTTGAGACTATAACATTAAAAATGCCTAAGTAAAACTACTTACCAGATATAATGCTAAATTGACTACCCGTTGTTTGAACATTTAAGAAAGGTGCTCTGCTAGCTACACCTGAATTCTCCCATGCTTTCACCATAGCCTGACTGACGTTTTTACCATCTTCTTTTTTACACAAAGCTAAGATACTTGGCCCAGCCCCACTAATTGCGCATCCTAGAGCACCTGCATTTAGTGCGGCATCCTTAACTTCTAATCCACCCTTAATAAGTTTCCATCTGTAAGGCTCATGTAGCTTATCAAACATTCCCTCTTTTATAAGTTCCGCATTTCCTGATTTTAAACCGTTTAGTAACAAAGTAAGTGCCCCCATATTTGTCACTGCATCTGATATAGGTACATTCTTGGGCATAACCTTTCTTGCTTCATTTGTGCTTAGACGAATTGCAGGTATTGCTACAACAGCTTTAATTGAATCGTGCCAATCACATCTAATTATCCTCCATCTTTGAGAAGAAGACCTAGCTGTCAAACAAAGCCCACCCAGAAGAGAGGGAACCACATTATCAGGATGACCTTCTATATCAATGGCAAGTTCAAGGAGTTTTTCTTTGGACAATGGAGAGTTTATTATTGCATTTGCTCCGATTAATCCAGCTACTATTGCTGTAGCACTACTTCCAAGCCCGCGTGCAGGCGGCACTGCCAATTTAACTCTTGCTTCAAGTGCAAAAGGATCCATATTTGCGCTCTCCCATACTTTCTGAGCTGCTCTAAAAACTAAGTTTTCAGGCCCTCCTCTCAGATGATTACCATCTGTACTTTCCATTATTAAATCAAATCTATCTCCACCACCTTCAATTCTTGTAAAAATAAACTCATTATACAAATCTAAGGCTGCTCCAAGACAGTCGAATCCAGGCCCTAAATTGGCAGTTGTGGAAGGCACTGTTACCCTTATTTTTTTACCTTCTTCAGGAATAGACATTTTTTGTTTTTAATTTTTTAAAAGCATTTTTGCTCTGCAGGCTGCACTAAAAAGTCCAAACTCTTCATCTAAAATTACTTTCATAGGTATTGTTTTAAGAATATCTTTTAATCTTCCCTTGTCGAAAAATTGTTTTAAAAATAAATCTGATTTAAAGTTTTTAAAATGTTTTGATGCTGTTCCTCCAGAAATCCATAACCCGCCAAAGCACAATTCTTGAAGAGCAACATCTCCCAATAAAGAGGCATAGGCGCCTAACCAAATCTTCTCAACTTCAATCATTAGCTGATCCCCATCTTTAGAAAGATTACAAATTTTTTCAGGTAGTTCTTTTCTCACAGCATCAAAAATTTTAATTTTTTTTAAATATTGTTGAAGAGGATGGTTTTGGGCATCAGGTTTGCTTAGTCTCCATTCGGCAATTCTTGATAAACCATTGCCGCTAATAATTCTTTCACAAGATATTCTTTCAACTTTTAGGTAATTCTTAAGCCAAATTTTTAATTCCCATTCTAATTTTGACTTTGGGGAGTACTCAACATGACCACCTTCACTAGCTAAAACCTTTACCCTTTTCCCTGATATTATTCCTCTTGCAATGCCCAAACCAGTACCCGCTCCAACAATGGCATGCAAATCATTATTAGGACCTTCAGAATGAGTTCCATTTTGGATAGTAGAATATTGATTTTTTTTTAAAAAAGGTATTCCATAAATTTGTACAGCAAAATCATTTATCAGCTCGCAGCTTTTAAAGTTAAATTTGTTCATTAAAGCATTTCTAGAAATATTCCATGACAAGTTAATGATTTTTGCGTTGTTGTTAGATAAAGGACCAGCTACGGCGAAACATGCAGAAGAAGGATGAGTAATATTTTTACATTCTTTTTTGAGAAAATCTTCTAGGATGAGTTCAAAAGAATCCCAGTCAGATGATATATATTTTTTTTTGAATATTAACTTAGGCGAATTATTATTTATTTCTTTTTCGAAAATTCCTAATAGAACCTTTGTACCTCCTAAATCACAAGCGAGAAAATTCATAGTATTAGAAATTATTCTGTTCTTCCTTTTTTTTCTATTAATTCATCCATTAATTTAAAAAGATTAGGTAAATTGAAAATTCCTAAATTTCTTCCATTCAAAGCTCTTAAGGCCACTGAATCAATTTCCTCTTCTTTATCCCCAATAACTGCAATTAGGGGAACTCTCCCTAGAGTTGCCTCTCGTATTTTATATCCTATTTTTTCATTCCTAATATCAACTTTTGATCGGTAACCATTATCATTTATTAATTCATTAAACTCTAAACACTTTTCAATATTTCTATCAGTAATGCTCAATATAATTACTTGATAAGGAGCAAGCCAAATTGGGAATTTTGCCTCATATTGTTCAATTAAGATTCCTATAAATCTTTCAAAGGATCCTAAAATTGCTCTATGCAGCATAACTGGATTTCTTTTTTCATTATCAATATCTACATAAGTTGCATTCAATCTAATAGGCATTGAGAAATCAACCTGAATAGTTCCGCATTGCCAAACTCTATTGAGACAATCTTTTAAGGAGAATTCTATTTTTGGACCATAAAAAGCACCCTCTCCTGGTTGGAGTTCCCATTTTAGATTGTTATTATCGAGAGCTTTGGTAAGAGCCTCTTCTGATTTATCCCAAATCTCTTCACTGCCTACCCTTTGTTCAGGACGAGTTGATAATTTGATAATGATTTCATTAAAACCAAAAGTTTTATAAACCTCGAAGACAAGATCTATAAAAATAGATACCTCTTCTTGAATTTGCTCTTCTGTGCAAAATATGTGCGCATCATCTTGAGTAAAGTTTCTTACTCTCATCAAGCCATGTAGTGCTCCAGAGGGCTCATTTCTGTGACAAGAACCAAATTCAGCAAGACGAATAGGTAAATCCTTATAACTTTTTAAACCTTGATTAAATACTTGAATATGGCAAGGACAATTCATTGGTTTTATTGCATAAGTTCGATTTTCTGATGCAGTAGTGAACATATCGTCTCTAAATTTTTCCCAATGGCCCGATTTTTCCCAGAGAGATTTATCAACAGCTTGTGGGGTTTTAATTTCTAAATAATCATTTTTTTTAAGTATTTCTCTTATGTATTTTTCCAGTACTTGGTAGATTGTCCATCCATTTGGATGCCAAAAAATCATTCCTGGAGATTCTTCTTGGATATGAAATAGTGAATGTTTTTTCCCAAGTTTTCTATGATCTCTTTTTTCTGCTTCTTCAATTCTTGTCAAATAATCTTTGAGTTCTTTTTCTTTAGCCCATGCAGTTCCATATATTCTCTGTAATGATTCATTCTCACTATTCCCTCTCCAGTATGAGCCTGATAATTTAAGTAACTTAAAGTGTCTCAAATGCCTTGTGTTGGGTACGTGAGGCCCTCTACACATGTCGATATATTCTTCGTGCTTATATAAATTGATGAGACCTTCTTCAGGAATCTCTTCAATTATTCGTAATTTAAAAGTCTCATCTCTTTCTTTAAAAGTTTTAATTGCCTCTTCTTTGGAAACTTGTAAAATTTCAACGTCATAGTTTGTTTTTATTAATTTATTAATTCTATTTTCGATTTTTATTAAATCTTCAGGTGTAAATCTGTATTCAGAAAAAATATCGTAATAAAAACCATCTTCAATTACAGGCCCAATCGCCATTTTAATATCAGAGTAAATTTGTTTAACTGCATGACCAATAAGGTGAGCAAAGGAATGTCTTATTATTTCAATTCCTTCTTTATCTTTTGAGGTGATGATTACAACTTTGGAATCTCTATTTATAGGAATTTTTGCATCAATAAGAACATCATTTACTTTTCCAGCAATTGTTGCTTTAGCTAATCCAGCTCCTATACTTTGTGCAATTTCTAGAATAGTTACAGATTTTTCGAAAACCTTTTTTGAACCATCAGGTAAGGTAATTATTGGCATAATTTATTTCTCCATTTCAAAGAATCCCAATTTCGATTTAACTCTTTTTAAAGTCTGATTTGCCAAATCTTCAGCTTTTTCCTTCCCTTCATAAAGGATTTTATTTAATTGATAGGGATCATTAATTAATAATTTATATTTTTTTTGAATAGGTTCTAGTGATTCAATAAGTTGTTCAGTAATTAATTTTTTAAATGTCCCCCATCCAGTTTCTGAAAATTCATTTTCACATTGAGAAATTTCTTTGCCAGATAATATTGAATAAATCATCAAAAGATTTTTAGATTCTGGTCTCTCAGGGTTATTAAATTCAATTCCAATAGAACTGTCACTTTTTGCTCTTTTTATTTTTTTTGTGATTATTTCAGGAGGATCTAATAGGTTAATGCGACTGCCCTCATTAGGATCACTTTTGCTCATCTTTTTTGAACCATCAATTAAACTCATTATTTTTGAACCATTCTTCATAATTATTGGTTGCGGGATTTTTAAAATATTTTTGTCCTTACTAAATCTGGCATTAATTCTCTGTTGTGCAATATCTCTGGCAAGTTCAAGATGTTGTTTTTGATCCTCACCTACTGGCACAAAGTCAGCGTCATATAGAAGAATGTCTGCAGCCATCAGTATTGGATAGTTAAATAATCCGATGGATACATTATTTCCCTGTTGTATGGATTTTTCTTTGAATTGAATCATTCTTTCCATCCAATTTATGGGAGTCATGCAATTTAATATCCAACAAAGTTCTGAATGTGCAGAAATCTGACTTTGGACAAAAATTGAGCATATTTTGGGATCTATCCCACAAGCGACGTACAAAGCCGCAGTTGAGATAGTGTTCCTAGATAATTCTTTGGGATTATATGAAGCTGTGATTGCGTGCAAATCAACTACACATAAAAATGTTTCATATTGCTCTTGAAGCGTAACCCAATTATTAATTGCCCCAAGCCAATTTCCAATATGTAAATCACCAGTTGGTTGAACTCCTGAAAGAATTCTTTTTTTATTTGACATCCTCTTCTACTTCGCTAGATTGAATCTCTTCAGTTGATGTACTTTTTACTGGTCTTGCAAAGGGGTCAGGAGCTGTTTTTGTCTTTTCTTCATAAGGATTTTGTGATTGTCTGTTCGGAGAGGAGTTTTTATTGTTTTTTGCATATTCTTTGATTGATTCAATCAATTTCTCGTCTTTGATCATTTCGCTAAGTGTTCTAACAGAGAAACCCAGAACTGCAACAGTAGACCTTAATTGAAAGGTCTCTTGTATAGATTTAACAGCTTTCATTTCGTTATCACTCAATCTTATGCGGAATCCTCCTGCATCTTTTCTGCCGCTTGATCTATCTCTGAAATTATATCTTTCCTTATTAGAACGACCTCTGTAATTTTCTTGTCCAGTATTATTGCTGAAATTTGAATTAGACATCTTGATGTTTCTTAGGTTATTTAAATAGTCTATTAACTTAGCATCTTGTTATGCAATAAGTCTTTTTAAATGCCTTAAATTTTTATCTATTGATTAACGACTTATGTAATTTCGCTTTTCTGATTCACAACTTGCATTAAAATAAAATTAGAGAATAAAGTATTGTGTTTGATATTAGTAAAGACAACCTTTTAAAGGAATTCATAAAGTTTCCCAAAAAAAATCTTCTTATTATTTTATTTTTATTAGGTTTTGGGGAATGGTTTGTCAGTGACTTAATTCATTTTGCAGGCGGCTCAATAGGATTCTTTGCGTTGTGTTTGGGGGGATATTTTTACTTGAAGAACGATAAGCCTAAATTTAATGAGCCAAATAATTTAAATGGTTGGATAAATCTATGTAATGAAGATTTAATTTTTTTTGAAGAACTTGAAGCAACAAATGAATTAGAGAAACAGAATTCAAAAAGGCAAAAAATACTTGAATCGATTCTTAATAGATGTGAAAAAGAAAAAATAAGTTGTATTGGATCAAAACATTATCAAAGTTGTCAGTCTGTTTTAAAAAGTTATTTTAAAGCAGATAAGTTTGACTTTGATTTATTCGAAAAATTGCCTAAATACAATTCTTCTGGAATTCTTTCAGAAGAAGTTTTGTATAGTGATGCAATCTTGTATTTTATAAACTTGCCTTTGTCGGCAAATGATTTTTTGTGGCTGGAAAAGTTTCCTAAAAATATGCCAATCTGGCTGGTGGCTTTAACTTCCAACGAAATAGAAGCCAAAAATCAGATAGAAGACCTAAAGTTCCAAATTTCAAGTGATTTTATAAATAAAATCATTACTTTTGACGTGAATAAGAATGAAATAACAAATATACCTTTTTCTTTAAGGAGGTTTTTCATAAATTCATCCAAAAATATTGAAAATACTAAAAAAAGGCTCTTGAAAGAACTTCATGTTGCCTGGCAATCTGAAATTGAAGGTATAAGAAGAATGCAGTTAAAAGGAATACAAAGAAAAAATCAAATTCTAGTAGCGTCAAGTGTTTTCTTATCTCCTATTCCCTCAATTGATGTTATGGCAATGACAGTACTAAATTCTTTAATGATTAAGGAAATTAAGTCTATATGGGGATGTAATTGGTCTCCTGAAATTTTAGATAAGGTATCTAAAGAGATCTTAAAGACTGCAATCGCTCAGGGAGTTATTGAATGGAGTGGACAGACTTTAATTGGTATAACAAAATTACATGGCCCAAATTGGCTTTTATCTGGAACATTTCAGGCTGTCAGTGCTGCTTACTTAACAAGAGTAGTATCAAGTTCTTTGGCTGATTTTATGGCAATAACAAAAGGAGTAGAAGAACCTGATTTGGATTACATAAAGAAAAATTCTGAGAAAATTGTTGAAAAAGCTTTTGAAAAAGAAAAAATAAATTGGAAAGGATTTATTTCTGATATTAGAAAACCACTTATGAAACTATCTTTTGGTTCTTAATCTCAAGGACAAATATTAAAGTATGAGAAAAAAAATTCTTTTTTTAAGTCTGTTACTTTTGCTTTCTCTAGGTTCAGGCTCATGTAAGAAAATATCAAATAATAATGAAAATAAAGAAGTAATACTCGCAAGTTTTACTGTTTTGGCGGACATAATTAGAAATGTTGCCAAAGATGATTTTATTGTCAGATCAATAACAAAACCTGGCGTTGAAGTTCATGGTTACCAACCAACTCCAAGCGATTTGGTTAAAGCCTCTAGTGCTTTTGTTTTTGTTGATAATGGATTTGGATTTGAATTATGGGCAGAAAAATTTGTTTCTAATTTAAAAGTTAAAAGAATTACTGTCGCCGAAGATTTAGATCCTATTTTTATCAGTGAAGATTTTTATAAAGGGAAACCCAACCCTCATGCATGGATTTCTCCAAAAAGAGGGATGGTATACGTTGATATTATCGTCGATTCTTTATCAGAATTGAGGCCATCCAAAAAGACATTATTTGAAGAAAATGGAAAAATGTATAAAGATAAACTCTCTAAAATAGATAAAGAATTCTCACTTTTTATTAATAACTTAAATAAAGACAGGAGGTATCTAGTAAGTTGTGAAGGAGCTTTTTCATATTTAACAAATGATTATGGATTAGAGGAAGTTTACTTATGGCCAGTTAACGCTGAGAGTCAAATTACTCCCAAAAGAATGGCCAGAACAATCTCACTAGTTAAAGAAAAAAATGTTCCATCTTTATTTTGCGAAAGTACTGTAAGTAACGAATCTCAAATGGTTGTTGCAAACGAAACTGGGGCTAATTTTGGAGGAAATCTTTTTGTTGATTCATTATCTGATGATAGTGGTCCTGCTAGTTCCTATATAAAAATGCTTGAGCATAATTTGGATCTGATTAAAAAAGGACTTTTTTGACTTATGGAAACAATCAATTATCAAAACTTTAGGATAGAGGCAGAGAATATTTGCGTAGATTACAACGGCAAGGTGGCTTTGTATGATGCCAATTTAAGATTAAAACCTGGCCAGATTTGTGGGTTAGTAGGGATGAACGGGGCAGGTAAAACAACTTTTTTTAATGCTTTAACGGGCTTTGTAAATATTTCAAAGGGAAAAATTAGAATAAATGGTGAATCTGTAAGATCTGCTCAAAAAGATCAGACAATTGCTTATGTTCCTCAAAATGAGGGAATTGATAGTCAATTTCCAATAAGTGTTTGGGATGTAGTGATGATGGGAAGATATGGTTCGATGAATATTTTTAGATGTCCTAGAGAGTCTGATGTTCAGGCTGTTAAAGATGCTATTGAGAGAGTTGATCTTATTGATCATTTATCTACGCCTATCGGAAACTTATCTGGAGGTCAGAGAAAACGAACTTTTTTAGCTAGAGCAATTGCGCAAAGAGCGTCAATATTACTTCTTGATGAGCCTTTTTCAGGTGTTGATATAAGAACTGAGAAACTTATCTCGGAATTATTTATTCAATTTAAAAATGAAGGGAAAACAATCTTATTATCAACGCATGATATGATTCATGTCCGCGAATTTTGTGATTTAGTTCTTTTAATAAATAAAACTGTTGTAGCTTATGGCGAAACCTCTGAAGTGTTTACCCCTGAAAATATTACAACCACTTTTGGAGGGATCTCACCTGATTTCTTGTTTGGACCTGAATCATAAATTTTAAATTATATGGAGCTCAGTTCTTTTTTAACTTTAGATTCATTTATAACAGATCCATTAACTCATGAATTTATGAGAAAGGCACTTCTTATGAGTTCATTAGTAGCAGCTGTTTGTGGTTTCCTCTCTAGCTATTTAACTCTTAAAGGATGGGCTTTAATGGGAGATGCAGTGTCACATTCAGTAATGCCTGGTGTTGTGGTTGCTTATGCATTAGGTCTTCCTTTCTCATTAGGGGCATTTATTTTCGGAGTTGGTTCAGTAGCATTGATAGGGTTTATTAAGCAGAAATCTAGGGTCAAGGAAGATACAGTTATTGGTTTGGTATTTACTGGATTTTTCGCTCTTGGAATTGTATTGGTTACTAAGATTAAAAGTAATATTGATCTGCACTCTATTCTATTTGGCAGTCCATTAGGAATATCACTTTCAGATGTAAAACAAACCATATTCATTTCTTTATTAGTAGTTATCCTTTTATCAATTTTTAGAAAAGATTTAATGCTTTATTGTTTTGATCCTAGGCATGCAAAAACAGTTGGAATTAACATATTTTTCCTTCACTATTTGCTCCTCACATGCTTATCTTTGGCAGCAGTTGTGGGCTTGCAGTCTGTTGGAATTATTTTGGTAGTTGCAATGTTGATTACACCCGGGGCTACAGCATATTTACTTACGGATAAGTTTGATAATATGACAATAATTTCTGTAATAAGTGCAATTATCTCAAGCGTAATAGGAATCTACATTAGTTTTTGGTTTGATCTTGAAACAGGTGGATCAATAGTCTTGGCTCAAACTTTTATATTTTTATTTGCTTTTTTATTCGCTCCAAGATACGGAATATTTAAGTTAAAGAAATTTTTTGCTGGGTATAAGTGATGTTAGTGGAAGAAAGTTTAAATAAAAAGTGGTATTGGTGGCCATTATTTCCCCTATATCCTTATGGAAAAAAGAAAACAATTTTAAGAGAATTAATTCCTGATCAAATATGGTCCTTGGAACAAATACAGGGACTTTATTATGTTGCGGTTCCAATAAGAATGACGGTAATAAAGGTTGATGATGGATTGATGCTAATAAACCCATTACCTCCAACAAAAGAATTAATAACAGAGTTAGAAAAATTAACTGTGATTCACGGCAAAGTAAAAACAATAATTCTTCCAAGTGCCTCTGGACTAGAGCATAAAATCGGACTGCCAGCTCTTTCAAGAATTTTTAAAGATGCAGAAATTTGGCTTTGTCCTGGACAGTGGAGTTTCCCCATCAATCTTCCACTAGATTTTTTAGGAATTCCATCAAAAAGATCAAGAATACTGTTTGAGGAAGGTACTCCACACACAAACTCCTTTAAATGGTCTTCATTAGGCCCACTTAATTTAGGACTTGGAAGATATCAGGAGATAAGCTGTTTCCATTATTCTACGAAAACTCTTCATGTAACAGACGCAATAGTTGGAATAGACTCCACACCACCTGAGATATTTAATTTTGATCCAACTCCACTTCTTTTTCATTCTAGAGAGAGAGGAGATGAACCTTTGATTGATGCCATCGAAAAAAGGAAAAAAGGCTGGAAAAGGGTAGTCTTATTTTCATCTTTTTTGAAACCAGGCAAATTAAATATTCCATCTTTAACAGAAATATTTAAATATTCATTTAAAAAAGATCTTAGAAATTGGAAATCTCATTTTGGTATTTATCCCTTTTTATGGGACAAAGATTGGGAATCATCTCTTGTTGAAATAATGGGTAAAGATATTCCTAAGATACAAATTGCACCAGTTTTACAAAAATTAATTTTTCCGCGTTCAAAAGAAGTGTTACTTAAATGGTTAGAAGATATT
This sequence comes from uncultured Prochlorococcus sp., assembly GCA_902539115.1. Classification (GTDB taxonomy): domain Bacteria; phylum Cyanobacteriota; class Cyanobacteriia; order PCC-6307; family Cyanobiaceae; genus Prochlorococcus_A. The sequence goes on from CACBHP010000006.1 coordinate 20,006, forward strand.
AAGTCTTTTGAAGATATGGAATATTTAATTCCAGCTCATTTTACGGCACCTATTAAATTTACAATAGAAGATTGTCAAAAATTAATTAATGAAATTAATTCTCAAAAGTGGGACAAACTTCCTGAGGATAATAAATTTTTGATAGGTTTATATAAAAAGTTGTTTGAACTAGGAATAATTCCTGAAGAAGTAAATCTTTAAAAACTATTATTCTTCAATAGACATGGTTTCATCATTTTTAAGAGTTTGTTCCAGCTCTTTTCTTTGCTCCATTTGTCTTAAAAAATATCCTGTCATCATTGCAGAAGATAATAAATTAGCAATGTTGTCTTTTGAAGATGTTATTTTTACATCAAATTGATCTGAAGGAAGTACCCCAAGAAGACCTTGAACATTATGTCTAATAATTTCTTGAATATCTTCACTAGCTGATTTTGCTACTCTTTGCAAAACTTCTGGAGATTGTTTTTGTAAATATTGTATTAAATCATTCTCATCGTTTGGATCATTATTTTCAGTCGCAAGAAATTCTGGATTAAACATTTCTACAGCTTCAAGATATAAAAACCTTACAACATCAAGTACCCATTAATTTAAATTATTAAGGGCAGGGAACCGAATAGGTCCAATTTTATTAAATGGCCAATATCTAAAAATAGCTTTACCTATAATCTTTTCATAAGGTAAAAATCCCCAAATATGTGAGTCCATACTGTTATTTCTATTATCTCCCATCACCCATAATGACCCTTCTGGGACAATAAAAGGGCCTATAGAATAATTAATATTTTTGTCAAAAAAGAAATTTTTTTGAGCAATATCATTTAGGTAGAGGTTACCATCTCTTACTTCTACCTTGTCTCCAGGTATTCCAATTACTCTTTTTATTAGTGCAGTATCTGCTTCATAACCAGCATTAATTAGTTGTTCTGGAACATTAAAAACAACAATTTTATTTTTAAATTTTGAAAGATTTGATTTCGATGTGATTTTTGGGGTCACTTTCTCAACAAGAATTTTATCTTGTATTTGAAGAGTTGGGAGCATTGAACCGGATGGGATCCATCTTGGCTCTATAACCTGCCATCGTATAATTAAAGCAATTGATATCCAGATTAAAAGATTTTTTAAATCCTTTAGTATTGAATTTCTTTTTTCTTGAGTTGTAGACATGTTTTATTTAATTCAATTATAAAGAAAATCCCAAAGCATTTATATAAATTATGACATCATCTATAGAATGCAAAAATTTTCTTAGAAGTTTACAACTTTTAAATCTTTTTATAAAAATAGGAGTTCAAAATTTAATACTATGTCCTGGTAGTAGATCAGCACCTTTAGCAATAGCTGCTGGAGAATTGAATAAATTAGGACTGGTAAATATTTTTAATTCAATAGATGAGAGATCTGCAGGATTCCACTCTCTTGGGATTTCTGCTGCATCAGGTAATCTTTCTTTAGTTATTACAACTTCTGGGACTGCTGTAAGTAACTTATTGCCAGCAGCAGTTGAGGCAGATCGATCTTGTAAAGGCATAATATTTCTTACTGCTGATAGACCCTTAAGATTAAAAGATTGTGGGGCTAATCAAACAGTAAATCAAGAAGATTTTTTAAGTTCAGTCTGCAGAAGAGTTTTAAGTACAAATCTAAATGGACTTCATGAAACACAAGAAAATGAAATCTTAAATTTAGTTCGAATTACTGAGAAACAAATATCAAACTTCCCTGGTCCTATTCATTTAAATATTCCTATTGATAAACCTTTAGATATTTCATTTTTAAATAAAAAAAGTGTTTTAGAGGTTTTTGAGAGAATTTATTTGAAGAAAAAATATGTCTTTCAAAAAGTTGAAATAAAGTCTGATAAAAACAAATTCTTAGAAATTTCAAAAAATTTAAATTTAGATGAGTCTGGCATTATTTTGGTAGGTCCTTATCAAGGTTCCGTAAATGACTTATCTTCTTTCAATAAATCTTTAGAAAAATTACAAGAAATTACTGGTTGGCCAGTATTTGCTGATCCTGTTTCAGGAGTTTATTCTGATTTGAAAGGATTAGTTGTGAATTGGGAATTAGTCTTAAGAAAACATAAGAATCGTATCAAATGTAAACAACTTTTAAGGCTTGGTCCTATGTCATCATCAATTGATTTAGAGAAGTTTCTAACAAAGTTTGAAGGTATACAAATTCTTATAAAAGAAAAAAACTATAGAAAATTGGACCCTATAAAAAAATCATTTGAATATGATTTTGGGCTATTAAATTTTATTTCTTTATTGTTAGAAGAATTATCAATTAATGAAAAAAACAAAAAGTCTCTTACGGCGTTGGCCTTAGATCTGATAAAAGAAGGTGAGCAAATTAAAGAAATTTTAGAAGAGAAAATTTCTAATGATAATCAAATTACTGAATATAAGCTTGCAAATCTTGTTCCAAAACTTTGGCCAGCTGAAAATCCAATAATGCTTTCCGCTAGTAGCCCGATTAGAGATTGGCTTACTTTTTCTGAGAATGGTACTCTAACAAGAAATTGTTTCAGCTTTAGAGGAGCTTCTGGAATAGATGGTACCTTGTCCCTTGCATTAGGAATTTCTAGAATTAAAAATCCTCTACTTCTCGTGACTGGTGATTTGGCTTTTGTTCATGATATAAACGGTTGGCTAATTGAGAATTCAGTCGACATGAATTTAACAATTCTTTTAATAGATAATGATGGCGGAAATATATTTAATCATATTTATAAAAAAAATTTAAAAGAAGATGAATTAAAAAAACTATTTCTTATGCCTAAAAAAATAAACTGGCCAAAACTCTCAGAGAGCTATCAAGTAAACTTTAAAAGTGTGGCAGATTTTAAAAAATTACGAGAGGCATTCGATTGGAGCATTTCTATACAGAAATCTGTAATAATTAAAGTTGATATTGATCCAGAAAATGAAATTTGTGAAAAAAATGCCCTGTTAGAAAAAATAATTGGCAGTTAAATTCATTATTTCTATCTTTAATTAATTAGGATTCATGAAAGTATTACCTGGTAAAACAACCTTAAATTGGACAGAATGCAAATCTTATGAGGATATTTTGTTTCATAAATCAGATGAGGGAATTGCAAGAATTGCAATTAATCGGCCTGAAAAAAGAAATGCATTTAGGCCACAAACTGTAGATGAACTCATTAACGCATTTAATATTGTAAGAAATGATGAAACTATTGGAGTAGTTCTCTTTACAGGCGCGGGGCCTGACAAGAAAGGTATTTATTCTTTTTGCTCTGGAGGTGATCAGAGTGTAAGAGGTGAAAATGGATATAAAAATGATGAAGGGAAGCAGAGATTAAACGTACTTGAACTTCAAAGATTAATAAGAAGTTTGCCTAAAGTGGTTATTGCCTTAGTTCCTGGTTTTGCAATTGGAGGAGGTCAAGTACTTCATTTAATTTGTGATCTCAGTATTGCCTCAGAAAATGCAATATTTGGTCAAACAGGTCCAAGAGTTGGTAGTTTTGATGCTGGGTTTGGATCTAGTTATTTGGCAAAACTTGTTGGTCAAAGAAAAGCAAAAGAGATTTGGTTTTTATGTAGAAAATATAATTCGAAAGAAGCACTAGAGATGGGCTTGATAAATGCAATTACAAAGATTGAAGAATTAGAAGCTGAGGGTGTAATCTGGGCAAGAGAGATTTTACGTAATAGTCCAACTGCTATTCGTATTCTCAAAGCTTCATTCAATGCAGAGAATGATGGGATTGCGGGTATTCAAGAATTATCTGGATACACAACTCAATTATTTTATTCGACTGAAGAAGCTCAAGAAGGTAGAGATGCCTTTCTCGAAAAGCGTCCACCAGACTTTTCTGCATATAAGTGGACACCCTAGTTTATTTTTCAAAAGACCTTTTTAAATAATTATCAATGAGAATTCTTCTTGCCGCTGCTGAATGTGCTCCAATGATCAAAGTTGGAGGTATGGGAGATGTGGTTGGATCATTACCTCCATCTTTGATAAAACTTGGTCACGATGTAAGGGTAATAATTCCAGGATATGGGAAATTGTGGAGTCTTTTAGAGGTATCGAGTGAACCAGTCTTTAGAGCAAATACAATGGGCACTGATTTCTCTGTATATGAAGCAAAACATCCAATTCATAATTATGTGATTTTCCTAGTGGGTCATCCAGCATTTGATTCTGACCAAATATACGGAGGTGAAAATGAGGACTGGCGTTTTACATTTTTTGCTAGTGCCACTGCAGAATTTGCCTGGAATTGTTGGAAACCTCAAGTTCTCCATTGCCATGATTGGCACACTGGGATGATTCCTGTGTGGATGCATCAGGACCCCGAAATTAGCACTGTCTTCACAATTCATAATTTAAAATATCAAGGCCCTTGGAGATGGAAACTAGAAAAAATGACTTGGTGTCCTTGGTATATGCATGGAGACCACACAATGGCTGCGGCAATGTTGTACGCAGATAGAGTAAATGCTGTTTCTCCGACTTATGCAGATGAAATTAAAACTCATGAATACGGGGAAAGTCTTGAAGGATTACTTAATTACATTTCAGGTAAATTAAGGGGAATTCTTAATGGCATAGATCTTGATGAATGGAATCCAGCCAAAGATCCAGTTTTACCCGCAAAATTTAGTATTAAAAATTTAGAAAATAGGCTAGAAAATAAGAAAATTCTGCAGAGAGAAATGGGTCTAGATGTTAATCCTAAAAAATATCTCTTAGGTATGGTTAGTAGGTTAGTTGATCAGAAAGGGGTTGACTTACTTCTACAAGTTTCAAGAAGACTTTTAGCTTATACAGATTCTCAAATAGCCGTTTTAGGTACTGGAGATAGATATTTAGAGTCTGGATTATGGCAACTGGCATTAGATTACCCAGGAAGATTTTCAGTATTTCTTACATATGATGATTCTTTGTCAAGGCTTATATATGGCGGATCTGATGCATTCTTAATGCCCAGTAGATTTGAACCTTGTGGTATTAGTCAACTCTTGGCTATGAGATATGGCTCTATTCCAATAGTAAGGCGAGTTGGAGGTTTAGTTGATACAGTTTTACCTCATGATCCAGAAAATAATAGTGGTACAGGTTTCTGCTTTGATCGTTTTGAACCTATAGATTTCTATACTTCTTTAGTAAGGTCCTGGGAAGCTTTTAGGCATAAAGATAGTTGGGAATTACTACAAAAAAGAGCTATGAGCCAAGAGTTTAGTTGGCAAAGATCAGCTCTTGAATACGAAATTATGTATAAGGATGTTTGCGGAATAAAAGAACCATCACCAGATTTTGCTGAAGTTGAGAAATTTTCTTATGGACAAGCAGCTGATCCATCTTTAAAAAAAAGTATGACTTAAATTCTTAATGGATCTTTCTTTATTAGAGTTAAAAGATGTTTTGGGTGATATTAAAAATCTGGGCGAGAGGGGATTAGATTCTTTAAATTTTAAGAATATAAGTATTGATAGTAGAACTTGTTTAAAAAATGATCTTTTTATCGCTATCCAGGGTAAAAATTTTGACGGACATAGTTTTCTTCCAGAGGTTTTAAATAAAGGAGTTAAATCAGTAGTTATAAAAGAAGGTATGCAGAAATTACTTCCTGATAATTTTCCTTGTTGGGTTGTGAATGACACTTTAGAGGCATTTCAAAAATTAACTTTGCTTAAAAGAAAAAAATTAAGTATACCTGTGGTTGCGATAACTGGTTCAGTCGGTAAAACAACTACAAAAGAAATGGTTGGTGAAGTTTTAAAGAAACTTGGGAAAATTAAATTATCCCATGCAAACTTTAATAATGAGATTGGGGTTGGTCTTACTATTCTTGCCACTGATAAAGAAGATAAAGTTTTGGTACTTGAGATGGGAATGAGAGGTCTTGGACAGATCGAAAATTTATCTAAATATAGTGAACCCGATATTGCAGTAATTACTAACATTGGGACAGCCCATATAGGATTGTTAGGCTCTAAAAAAAATATTACTTATGCAAAGTGTGAAATTAGTAAATTTTTAAAACCCAAAGGAGTTGTAATAATACCAGCAAATGATTTACTTCTTGAAGAAACTTTAAGAGAATACTGGAAAGGTAGAGTAATAAAAGTTGAACTTTTAAATATAGAAAATCAAAAAAAGAGTTTTAGGAAAGATGATAATTTACGAGGATTTTATGATCCTTCGAATAAGACAATTTTAATTGAAAAAAATACCTACAAAATTTCATTTGAGGGATTTCACAATGCTTCAAATTTCTTATTTGCTTATGCAGTTGCTAAAGAGCTAGGCATTGATTTTAAAAGTTTTAATAAATTTGATTTTGTAAGTTTAGGTGGAAGAAATAAAATTCTTAAATCAGTAAAAACAACAATTTATGATGAATCATATAATGCTTCGCCAGAGTCGGTAAAAGCATGTATTAAAAACCTCATTGAAAAACCGAGAAATAAATTTTTCATATTCGGAAGTATGCAAGAATTGGGAGAAGAATCAGAAAAATATCATAAAGAAATATTCAACTTAATAAATAATTCAGACATAGAAAAGTGTTTATTTATTTGCAATAAAAAAAATGAAAAAATTTACACCAATTATCTAAAAGATAAGAAAAAATTTTTAGTTTTAAATAATATTAAAGATGTACCTAAAGAGATAAACAATTCTACAAAAAAAGGTGATTCTATTCTTATAAAAGGAAGCAGATGTTGGCAACTTGAAAAGATTATAGAATTAATTAATTAGATCAGGATTTCTTTCTTTCCCAATTTTCTATATTTACTTGCTTAGTTCTTGAGATTGCTAATGAATTATCTTTGGAGTCTTTTGTGATCACTGAACCAGCTCCAGTTGTAACTGATTCTCCAAGATTAATTGGCGCAACAAAAACTGTATTTGCACCAATACTGGAATTTTTACCAATTTTTGTTTGATGTTTTTTCTGACCATCAAAATTTGCAGTAATAGTACCAGCTCCAATATTTGTAGAGCTTCCAATAATAGAATCGCCAATATAACTTAAATGATTTACTTTAGATCCTTCCTCTAATTGACTATTTTTGATTTCAACAAAATTACCTATTTTGCTAAATGAAGATATTTTGGAATTAGGTCTTATATGACTATAAGGGCCAATTTTTATAGAATCTATTATCTCAGAAGCATAAACAGTAGAGTTTGAAATTTCGCAATTTAATCCCACATTAGAATTCTCAATAAAAGTATTTGGTCCGATAATGCAATGACTTTTTATTTTGGTATTTCCTCTTATGTGTGTATTAGCCTCTATAATCACATCCTTACCAATTTCAGCTTCTTCACTAATTGAACAACTTGCTTTATTTATAAAAGTTACACCATTCAGCATATGCTTTTCTTTAATTAAATTCTGAATACTTTCCTCGCACTCTGACAGTTGAATTCTGTTATTGATTCCTTGAAGCTCTCCATTATCTTCTACCTCGAGGCCTAAGGAATTTTTTAACAAAGATACCGTATCTGTTAAGTAAATCTCTTTTTGTTTGTTATTGCTTTGCAAGGTATTAATTATTGCTGACAAGTTACTCCAGTTAAAACAGTAAACACCTGCATTTATTAATGGATTTTCTCTTTCTAGACTATTGCAATCTTTATCTTCAACAATTCTCTCTATAAAATCACCCTTGAAAAAAACTCTGCCATATCCATGAGGATTTGTTTTCTTTGTAGTAATTAAAGAAACATCAGCATTTTTTGAATCGTGTAAATATAAAAGTCTTTTTAGTGTGTTAGGCCTAATGAGTGGCACATCGCCGTTAAGTACCAAAAGTTTTCCTTCATGATTTTTTACTTCCCTACAAAGTACCTGGATAGCATGACCGGTTCCTGATTGAGGTTCTTGAATAACAAAATGGATTTTTTTATCGTTTGGGATTGACTTTTGTACTTCATTTGATTTATGTCCAGTAATTATGAAAATTTGATCAGGTTTTAATTCGACACATGAATCAATTACTCTTTGTAGAAGACTTTTGCCAGAAATTTTATGTAAAACTTTTGGCAATGAGCTTTCCATCCTAGTGCCCTTGCCTGCCGCTAATATCGCAACACTTAACATGTTTATTTGAAATCCTTATTTTAATCTAACTCTTAATGGATAACTTCGTCATTCCCCACTTCTCTCTCCATTTATTTGTCGATAATAGATTTGAAAATAATTGTTCATCTAATCTTCTCTTTATTATATCGTCTTTACTTGAGTTTAAATCTTGATCTCTATATGGAATACTAGCTTTAGTTAAGAGATGTTCCTCTTCCATAAAAGATAACTTTTCAAAATTGAAATTAGGTCTCAATTTATTCTTATCAAATTTTGATATTGCGACAGTTCCCTGACTCCAAAAAGTTCTGTTTTTAAAACTTGGCTTAATAGTAAAAATTTCTAATCCAAGATTTCTTAAAGTTTTTCTTACTGCCGCTGAAGAAGAATAAGTTATTAAATAACCTTGAGAATTAAGCTTTTCTGTGACTTTAGATAAAAATTCAATCGTCCATACTTGTGGGCATTTTTGAGGAGAAAAACCATCTAAATAGATTAGATCGAATTTAATAGATGAAGGAATAATGTTGATTTTTTCTCTAGCATCACCCCACAAAACACTGCAATTAAAAAATTGATCCTCAAAGAAATCTTTTCGATAAAGTGATTCAAATATTGTTCTGACTTTTGGAGCCCATAATTTTAAAAAAGATTCATTTCTAAGCGAATATTCAAGAGGCTTTTTATCAATCTCCAACGCATACAAATTCAAATACGATTTTTGTGTAATTAATTCATCTAATAAAGAAGCGGAATTGTATCCTAAACCAAAACATATATCCAAAACATTAAGAGATTTTCCCTTAAATCTTTGCAAATTAGAAGTAGCTGTAAACTTTGACTTTGTTTCATTTAATGCGCCCAATAAACTATGGAAGTTCTCTTGAAAAAACATACTTCTTAAAGAGTAACTACCATCTTTAGTTAAAACTTCTATTAATTCAGACAAAAACTTTTTAGGCTAGTTAGTAAGTTTGGCAAGCTCTTCCCAAAAAGTGGGATACGAGACGCTAGCTGCATCTGCTCTCATGATTTTTGAGGTACCTTTGGCAAGAAGTGAAGCAATAGCAAGACTCATTGCTACTCGATGATCTGTCTCACTGTCTACTTCTGCGGAATGAAATTTTGATTGCCCATTAATAATTAACCCATCCTCTTTTTCTGTTATTTCAGCACCGAATTTTTGTAACTGTCGTGCCATGACTTTTAATCGATCTGTCTCCTTAACTCTTAATTCTTGCGCATCCTTAATTTCAGAAACTCCATTACAAAAACAGGCAGCAACAGTAAGGATAGGAATTTCATCTATAAGTTTTGGGAGAATATCTCCTTCTATAGAGAATGATCTTAAATTGTTTGAAGTCTTTACTTTAATAGATCCAATAGGTTCACCTGCAATAGTCGATTTATCTAAAATCTCATAATTGCACCCCATTGAATCCATTACATTTAAAATCCCTGTTCTAGTGGGATTTAGTCCGACATTCTGAATTAAAACCTCTGAATTTGGAACAATAGATGCAGCAATCATCCAAAAAGAAGCAGAGCTTATGTCTCCAGGAATCAATATTCTCTGGCCAATTAAGTTGCCCCCTGACTTGATAACGACATTCCTTCCTAATTCTCCTCTGACACTGATGTCTGCTCCAAATGCTTTTAACATTCTTTCAGTATGATCTCTTGAAGATGCTGGTTCAATAACAGAGGTTGTTCCAGCAGCTTTGAGGCCTGCCAATAAGATTGCAGATTTTACTTGAGCACTCGCTACAGGGGTTCCTATAACACAACCTTTTAATTTATTCCCATCAATTGATATTGGAGCTTTGTTTCCTTTTTCTCTACCAAAAATTTTGCCACCCATCAAGGATAACGGTTTGCCCACTCTCCCCATTGGCCTTTCATTAAGAGAAATGTCACCTGTTAAGATGAAATTCCTGCCTTCTTGACCGGCAAGTAACCCCATTAATAACCTCATGGTGGTTCCCGAATTTCCACAATTTAGAATTTCTTTGGGCTCTTTGAATCCATCAAGTCCCAATCCTGAAATCGTAAAAGGTTCATTTTTTTTTATTTCTGGTATATGTACACCTAACTTTCTAAGACAATCAGCCGTTGAAAGTGGATCTTCAGAATGTAAGAACCCCTCAATAATCGTCTCACCCTTAGCAATACTTCCTATAATTAAAGCCCTATGAGAAATAGATTTATCTCCAGGCACTTTTACTCTTCCTTTTAAATTAACTCCACCTTTTATTGTGCGGATATTATTCATTTTCAAATTAAATACTTGATAAGATTTCTGTAAAAACAAATTAGTAATATATTATCAATAAGTTTGTTTTTAAAAAAAAATTTATCAAATTAAGTAACTGTTTTCTATAATAAATTCAGAAAGGGATTTGATTATTAATCTTACTTATTATCACGTAGCAAAGGATGTCCCTGAAAATAGTTCAGACATTGCAGTTGTCATTGATGTTTTAAGAGCTACAACCACAATTTCTTGGGCTTTAAAAAATGGAGCTGATTCAATACAAGTTTTTGCAGATTTAGATTTATTAAAAGAATCTGCAATTAAGTGGCAAGCTGAAAAGAGACTAATGCTTGGAGAGAGAGGCGGAAAGAAGATTGAGGGCTTTGATTTAGGAAATTCTCCTTTATCAGTTACAAAAAAAGTTGTTAATGGTAAAAGACTATTTATGAGTACGACTAATGGTACTAAATCGTTGCAAAAAGTTCAAAATTCTAAGAATTTATTTGCTATGGGTCTCCCAAATAGGAAAGCAGTTGCCGAAAAAATCATTTCATTAAAAAGTGAAAATGTTTTAATACTTGGGAGTGGTTGGGAAGGTTCTTATTCACTTGAGGATTCTTTAGCTGCTGGTGCTTTGGCCTCATACCTAAAACATAACAGTGATTCTGAAATTAATATTCTGAATGACGAATTACATGCTGCTTTGGCACTTTGGGATGTCTGGAAAAATGATATTTTAAAATGTTTAAAAACAGCAACCCATGGCAAAAGATTGACAAGTCTTGGAGATTATGAGGATGATTTTAAATGTTGCTCTGAACTTGATTGCTTAGATATTGTTCCAGCTCAAGTTGAAAGAGGTGTGATTCGTGCCTCATGATTTACGAATTGGTTCATTAGGAGTAAAGTCTTGACTGATTTTTTGGTAGCTGCATTGCAAATTACAAGTACTTCAAATGTTGAAGCAAATTTTACTGAAGCAGAAGAACAGATTGAATTAGCTGCTAGAAGAGGTGCTGAGTTAATAGGATTGCCTGAGAATTTTGCTTTTTTAGGAGGAGATGATGAAAAACTTAGATTAGCTTCTGAATTGTCAGAAAAGTGTGCAAATTTTTTAAAAACCATGTCTCAAAGATATCAAGTATTTCTTTTGGGAGGAGGGTATCCTGTCCCTGCGGGTGATGATAGTCATACTTTTAATAGGTCAGCCTTATTTGGGAAAGATGGACAGATTTTGGCAAAATACGACAAGATTCACTTGTTTGATGTTGATTTGCCAGATGGAAATTTATATAAGGAATCGTCCACTATTTTATCTGGGGCAGAGTATCCACCTGTTGTAGATGTTCCAGGGTTATGCAAAATAGGATTATCGATTTGTTACGACGTTAGATTTCCTGAACTTTATAGATACTTGTCTTCGAATGGAGCAGAGCTAATTATGATTCCCGCAGCTTTCACAGCATTCACTGGAAAAGATCATTGGCAAATACTATTACAAGCAAGAGCAATTGAGAATACAGCATATGTAGTCGCTCCAGCTCAAACTGGAATTCATTATGGGAGAAGGCAAAGTCATGGCCATGCAATGGTAATTGACCCTTGGGGGACAGTTTTATCTGATGCCGGAAAAACTCAGGGAGCTGCAATAGCACCTGCTGATAAAGAAAGAGTAAATAAAATTAGGGAGCAGATGCCAAGCCTTAAACATAGAAAAAACAAATTGTTTTCAAACTAATGATAAAGTTTTTAGATAATAAACTTTTTCGTTATTTATCCGTTTTTTTATTTTTAAATTCTTCAATCCTCCCAGTTAAATCTTCAAGTGCTCTGGCAGCATGGGCAATAAATACTAATGGGGTTTTAGAATTAAGAACCAAATCAAATTCAAATTTAAAAGCATATTTTCAGAAGGCTAACCAAAAATATGGAGACAGATTCTGGGTAGATTTTCCAGGAGAATTAAAAAATCCCAGAATAATAAAAGGTAATGGTCCAATAAAAGAAATTAGATTAGGTAAACCAAATAAGGGTAAAACAAGATTTGTAATTGAATTTAAAGAAGACACTTATTTGAAACCTTTGACTTGGCAAATGGTTGGCTTAGATCAAAATAGATGGAGAATTAAATTATTTAACCCACAATATTCATTTAAAAACATTGGTGAAGGATTAGTTGAAAAGAAAAGAGGAAATATCAAAGCAAATCAAAATTTAATTTATAAGAAGAAAAACAATTATGGTTACTTGAAACTACCAGAGTTAAAACGAAACAAGTTTGTGGTTGTAATAGATCCAGGGCATGGAGGACCTGATCCAGGTGCAATAGGTATTGGTGGTATTAGAGAAACTGATGTTGTTCTGGAGGTTTCAAAAATAATTAAAAATTTACTTTCTGAGAAAGGTGTCAAAGTAAGGTTGACTAGAACAAATGACGTTGATTTGGATTTACCTCCAAGAGTTTCCATTGCTAATAATACGGATGCAGATATCTTTGTAAGTATTCATGCAAATGCCTCTAGAGGTAAAAGAAGGGACATAAATGGATTGGAAACCTTTTATTACAGAGGCTGGAGAGGAAGATTACTCGCGAAAAGAATTCAAAAACAAATTTTAAGAGTTTCCCCTGGGAGTCCTGATCGAGGAGTTAAACAAGGTCGATTTTATGTAATTAAAAATACTAGGATGCCTGCAGTCCTTGTAGAAATTGGATTTTTAACGGGAAGATTAGATGCAAGAAGATTAGAAAAAATAACCCATCGAAAAAGATTAGCCTATGCTATTGCAAAAGGTATCCTTGAATATCTAGATAAAGTAGGGTGAAACTTAAAATAGGTATATTTGATAGTGGAATAGGTGGTTTTACTATCCTTAATTCTTTACTAAAAACACGTAAAGATGTAGAAGTTTTTTATTTGGCGGATACAAAAAGAATACCTTTCGGGAACAAAAATTTTAAAGAGATAAGATTAATTGCAAAGGAGATTTATACTTTTTTTGTTGATAAGAATTTGGATGCACTTTTAGTTGCTTGTAACACTACAAATGCGTGTGCGCTTGATATTCTAGAAGATAATTTAAGGGTCCCTTGTTTTGACCTTATAAACTCAGTATCGGAAATAGTTGATAAACAAATAATTGGTGTCCTAGCAACAGAAACAACTGTTCGATCATCGTATTACGAGAAAGCTATAATTTCTAAAAAAGAAAATACGATAATATTTCAGCAAGAATGTCCAGAATTTGTATCAGAAATTGAAAAAGAAAAATTAAATCTTGATAAGTTAAATATTCTTTCAGACTTATACTTAAGACCACTAATAAACAAAAATATTGAAGAATTAATACTTGGATGTAGTCACTATCCTTTAATTTATGACTTTTTAAGAAAAAAATTAGATTCAAATATAAAAATTATTGATCCATCGGTAGCATTAATAAAAAAATTTAATGAATCTTTTGCTATTCCAAAAACTTACCGCTATGAGAGTATTTCTCTCGAAAATGTAAAATTTTTTGTTACTTCAGAAAGAGATGAGTTTTCTAATAAAGTAAAATTTTGGCTTGGAATTAATAAAGAAATTAGGTTGGTTAACCTCCGAAGTAATGTTTGATTCCTTAAGATATAGAAGAGGTCAACCATGAATACAGTAACAGAGCTACTACAACCAGTTGAAAATGATCTAGATGATCTTATTTTAGAACTGAAAAATCTAATAGGAGCTGGTCACCCAATTCTCCAAGCCGCAGCAGAACACCTTTTTAGTGCTGGGGGGAAAAGGTTGAGACCTGGTATAGTTTTATTGATTTCAAAAGCTATATCTCCTGAATTTTGCTTGACAAGTAAACATAAAAGGCTTGCTGAAATAACTGAGATGATTCATACAGCCTCTTTAGTCCATGATGATGTTGTTGATGAGGCCTCTACAAGAAGAGGAGTAGATACAGTTCATAGCAGATTTAATACCAGAGTAGCTGTTTTGGCGGGTGACTTTTTATTCGCTCAAGCAAGTTGGCACCTAGCAAATCTTGACAATGTAAATGTAGTTAAATTACTTAGTAGAGTAATTATGGATTTAGCAGAGGGTGAAATCAAACAAAATTTAAATAGATTTGATTCGGCTCAATCTTTTTCCAAATATATAAATAAAAGTTATTGTAAAACAGCATCATTAATAGCCAATAGTTGCAGAGCAGCTGGAGTTTTGAGTGGGATTAATGACGAAAACTTAACCTCGTTGTACGATTTTGGCAAAAATATTGGTTTAGCATTCCAAGTTGTAGATGACATCCTTGACTTTACTGGAAATGATAAACAACTTGGAAAACCTGCTGTAAGCGATCTTGCTAGTGGTTATCTTACAGCCCCAGTTTTATATGCCTTAGAAGAAAATAAACAATTGTCAGTTCTTATAAACAGAGAACTTGCTGAAAAAGATGATTTAGATGATGCTCTTAATATCATCATGAACTCTAAAGCTATTAAAAGTTCTAGGAAACTAGCTGAGGATTTTGCAATGCTTTCTAAAGAAGCTATAGTCTGGCTTCCTGATTCAGAATATAAAAGAGCTTTAATGGCTCTTCCAGAATTTGTTCTAAGCCGTATTTATTAGATCTATTAGAAATAAATCTTAGAGCTAAATTAATATTAAAATTTTTGAAACCCTTAATTTTTTCGACTAAATTTATTAAGCATAGATTTATTTAATGTCATTAGATAAAAAAAATTCAATCAATAACATACTTGAAGAAAAGAGAATTTTCCCTCCATCAAAAAATTTTGCAGAAAACTCAAGTATTAGTACTCAGGAAGAATTACTAAGTCTAAAAAAACAAGCATCAGATAATCCTATTCAATTTTGGAAATCTTTTGCAAAATCTGAACTAGATTGGTTTGAGCCATTTCAAACTGTATTAGATAACGAAAATGCGCCCTTTTTTAAATGGTTTAAAGAAGGGAAACTCAATATTACATATAACTGCTTAGATAGACACATTAAGAGAGGGCTTGGACGAAAGACTGCACTTATATGGGAAGGCGAACCCGGAGATTGCAAAAAATATACTTACGAAGAACTTCTAAAAGAGGTATGTAAAGCAGCTAATGCATTAAAAGCGATTGGTGTAAAAAAAGGGGATTTGGTATGTATTTATATGCCGATGATTCCTGAAGCGATGTTTGCGATGTTAGCTTGTGCAAGAATTGGCGCGCCTCATTCAGTTGTCTTTGGAGGATTTTCTTCAGAAGCTCTAAAGGATAGGTTAAATGATGGAAACGCAAGATTTGTTGTTACTGCCGATGGTGGCTTTAGAAAAGATAAGGTGATTGAACTTAAGAAAGCAGTTGATGCGGCCATTGAAAGTGGGGCAGATAAAGTTGTTGAAAAAGTAGTTGTTGTTCAACGATCCCAAAAAAATATTTCGATGGTTGATGATAGAGATTTTTGGTGGCACGAATTATTAAAAGATCAAAAAGATTATTGTGAACCAGAAATAATGAATAGCGAAGATAGACTTTTTATTCTTTATACTTCAGGCTCTACTGGAAAGCCCAAAGGTGTAGTTCACACTACAGGTGGTTACAATCTTTGGTCCCATTTGACATTTAAATGGATTTTTGACTTAAAAGATGAGGATATTTACTGGTGTACAGCTGATGTTGGTTGGATTACAGGTCATAGTTACATAGTTTATGGGCCTTTATCTAATGGTGCTACAACCTTAATGTATGAGGGAGTGCCGAGACCCTCAAATTTAGGGGCTTTTTGGGAAATTGTTCAAAAATATAAGGTTTCTATTTTTTATACTGCACCAACCGCAATAAGAGCATTTATGAAGTCTGGGCGTGAAATACCTGATAAGTATAATTTGGAGAGTCTTAGACTATTGGGCACAGTTGGTGAACCAATTAATCCTGAAGCATGGATGTGGTACAAGGATGTTATTGGTAAAGATAAATGCCCTATTGTTGATACTTGGTGGCAAACTGAGACTGGTGGTGTGATGATAAGTCCCTTGCCTGGAGTCGTTGCTACAAAGCCAGGTTCAGCTACTTTCCCTCTGCCAGGAATCGAAGTTGAAATTGTCGATAAGAATGGAGATAAGGTTAAGGAGAACGAGGGTGGATATTTAATTATTAAGAAACCTTGGCCAGGAATGATGAGAACAATTCACGGAAACTCAGAGAGATATTTGGAGAGTTATTGGGAATATATTTCCTTTAAAGGAGAAAAAAATGTTTATTTTGCTGGAGATGGAGCACGCATTGATGAAGATGGATATATATGGATTATGGGAAGAGTTGATGATGTCATAAGTGTTTCAGGACATCGGTTAGGAACAATGGAAATAGAATCTGCTTTGGTAAGTCATAAATCAGTTGCAGAGTCTGCAGTCGTTGGTAAAAAAGATGATGTTAAAGGTGAAGTTATAGTTGCTTTTGTATCTCTAGAGAAAGAAGTGAACTGTTCTTCAGAATTAGTAGAGGATCTAAAGAAACATGTTGTTAATGAAATTGGAATTATCGCAAAGCCTGAAAAGATTATAATTTCTGACTCTCTTCCGAAAACACGTAGTGGAAAAATTATGAGGCGAATTTTAAGATCTTTGGCTGCTGGAGAAAAAATTAGCGGTGATATAAGCACTCTTGAAGATAGTTCTGTTTTGGAAAAGCTTAAAGAATTATCCTAATCAGATTCATCAATTAAATTGGAAATTTTTTTTATAGTATTTCTTTTGAATTCATCATCGGCCCAGTCTCCCAAAAAATTTTCTCTTAGTCCTGCGCTTGCAATTATAGTGTGTGTACCTTTTAGTATTACCCCCTTTGAATTATCTTCTTTTCTTGATTTCAGACAAGAAAATAATTTATCTGTTTGATCTAATTCATCTGAGTTGAATTTTATTAGGAAGTTATTTTTTTGATTATATGTTTTTTCAATTAATCGCAAAGTTCTTTCAGGGCTTGGACTGAATTCACTGTTGAATTCTAATTTTTGAGAAATTTGTTTCAATAATGGAATAGATTTGTTAGCACTGAAGTTATTAAAACTTATTGATATGAATTTTTCGCAATTTCTTCCGCCATCAGGGGAAATTAGATGAAGTTTGCAGCCTAGACTATGACCAATTCTTATGGATGGAATTAATATTCCTATTCTCTTTGATAAAGATATTCGGCAATTCTTGAAATCCCTCCATGCTTTAATAGCAAGTTGTTGGTGATCAAATTGTGGTGTGTATTTATATGCATGTACTGCATAGTTTTTATTAATTAAACTCTCGATGAATCTTCTATAAGTTAAATCTGGTTTAGAAGCCAGATAACTTCCACCAATAAATTCCACAATTTTTTTAGGATTTGAAGGCCAATAACAAAAATTATTAAATTGATATTTTGTAAAAGTCATCTTTCATAAACTAAGAATGTTTAAAAAATTATTTTCTAATCATGATTCTTAATTTATATTAATTTAAGAGAAATTTTTATTAAATGCGTCAAGATAAATGAAAGTGTTTTCACCTAATTGGAACTATCTAACAAAAAAGAATTAAATCAATTGGATATTCTTCAGGATAAAGTTATTAGTTATCCATCTGAAGATAGTGTTGCAAATCAGAGTAAAAAAATTGAAAAAATTTTAATTCTTGATACTGAAACAACAGGTTTAGATGAAAATAAAGATGAAGTGATAGAAATAGGTTGTATTTTGTTTGATGTATCTTTTAAATGTGTACTTTCACAAGTCTCATTTTTATTACCGGTTAATAATAATGAAGCAGAATATGTTAATTGCATATCTGCAGAAGTAACTAATATCTCTCAACCATGGGAAGATGGATTGAATTTCTTTTTAAAACTTGTTGATTGTTCGGATTTCATTGTCGCGCATAATGTAGAGTTTGATAAGAAATGGTTTGGGAAAGGTAGATTACCTAAACTTAATAAAAAATGGATATGTAGTTTAGAAGATATTAATTGGTCTTTTCAAAAATCACTAAAAAATAGACCCTCAGTAACTGATCTAGCTTTATCTTTTTCAATACCAGTTTGGAATTTACATAGAGCTTTATCTGATTGCTTTTACATATCTGAGGTCTTCAAAAAATGTGATAATTTAGAAGAACTTTTACTTAAAGCTACTGAACCGAGGTTTTTATACAAGGCACTGATTAGTTACGAAGATAGGTCTTTAGCTAAAAATGCTGGGTTCAGATGGAATAATCCTGTGCAAGGAGCTTGGTCAAGAAAATTAACTACTGATGAGGCTAAAAATCTTGATTTTAGAGTAGAGATTTTGAAGTAATATTTAATAAATTTTTGACTAAGATAAAATTTAGTGCATCTTACAAGGCATCCATTTATTACCCATTTTATGAGCTCCAACACATCCGTATTTTGAGGCAGCTTCTTCAGCCTCTTGTTTAGTGTTAAATAGATCTGACATCATTTTTTCCTTATTTGAATTTGAAATTTGTTTGGAATGATTATGATGATTATTATAAGAACTAGGTGAATACTCCCATATTCCCATAGTAGTAACACCGGCAGAGATAATTCCCATCCCAACTACTGATAAATTTACTATTCCCATTGCTACTGCACCAAAAGAAAATACACCCATTGGTACTACCCCAATACTTATTACTCCCATTGGTACTATTCCTATTGAAACTATACCAAGAGGTGCTATTCCAACAGCAATTTTTTTTGGTTTTGTACCGCAATGCTGATTCTCTTGACTTTTATTAATTCCCAATAGTTTTTCTAAATGTTAAATTAAAATTGTCTCACAGAATAACTAATCAAAGATTAATTTCTAGAGGAATTAAAAATTTTGAATTATTTTTTAGAACTTTGAATAACTTAAAAAATCTAAGAGGAACAGTAGACTTATTGCCTGATCAACTAATAAAGTGGCAAAACGTTGAGAAAATTGTATTGGAACAGCTTTCAAGAGCATCCATCAAAGAAATAAGAACTCCAATACTGGAAATGACCGAGTTATTTATAAGAGGAATTGGTGAAGGAACAGATGTTGTCAGCAAGGAAATGTATACATTTCTTGATAGGGGGGAGAGATCCTGTACTCTCAGACCCGAAGGGACGGCCTCAGTCGTACGAGCGTTAATACAAAATGGAATATCGTCTAATCCTCTTCAAAAACTTTGGTACATGGGTCCTATGTTTCGATACGAAAGACCTCAAGCAGGCAGACAAAGACAGTTTCATCAGTTAGGCGTTGAGTTTATAGGGCATGATTCAGTTAGAAGTGATGTTGAAATTATTGCTTTAGCTTGGGATATCTTAGGAAAATTAGGAATAAAAGAACTCAATCTAGAAATAAATTCTTTAGGTGATACAAATGATAGATCAAATTTTCAAAAATCCTTTTTAAAATGGCTAGAATTAAATAAAGATATTCTAGATTTAGATTCTCAGAATAGGATTACTAAAAACCCTTTGAGGATTTTGGACTCAAAGAATATTCAAACAAAAAAAGCTCTTGAAAATGCACCAAGATTATTTGATTTTTTGTCTGAAAAAAGTCATAAAAGATATTCAGACTTAAAAAAAAAATTAGAGATTTTAAAAATACCTTACGTGGAAAATTTTAATTTAGTAAGAGGTTTAGATTATTACACACATACTGCTTTTGAAATCACTAGTGGTGCTTTAGGTTCCCAAGCTACAGTCTGCGGGGGAGGAAGATACGATGATTTAATAAAACAAATGGGAGGGCCAAATACCCCGGCAATTGGATTTGCTATTGGTCTAGAAAGATTAATTCTACTAGCAGGAAAAGATCTTGAAGTTCCAAGAAATACTGATATTTATATTATTAATCAAGGCTTAATTGCTGAATCATTAGCTTTGGATTTATCAAGAAAATTAAAAAATTATGATTTGATAGTTGATTTGGATTTAAGTGGAGCCTCATTTTCTAAACAATTTAAAAAGGCAAATAAACTAAAATCTAAAAGTATTATTGTAATTGGTGATGATGAGGCAGTTAAAGGTGAATTTATTATAAGGCTCTTTGATCAATCAGGTAATGGGAATGAAGAAGAGGTTATATCTTTTGAGAATGATATTGAATTGGAAAAATGGATAAATAACAATTTACTTTCAAAGTGATGCTCTTACAGTTTGTGATAATTTTTCTTTTTATATTTATTTTCTTATATTTAAGGAATTTTCTTAAATTAAATAGAAAACAAAAAGTTTTGAAGGCTAAAAAATTAACAACTTTCAATAAAAAGAATCTTAATAACTGGATGAATTTAACTAAAAAAGAAAGATATAACTTATCTAAACAAGATTCTGTTAACTATATGGATAGAAGAAAACTTTTATTAGACGAAATTAGAATTGAATATAAGAAAATATCTAGAAAAAATTCTGAGCGGAATATTAAGAAAAAATAATTATGGAAAATTACTGGACTTCGAATAAAACCATAAATGGATTGAGACATTTTGTTTTAGTAAATGAGAGTAAGGAAAAAGGAAATATTAGTTTTTTAATGGTTTCTGTCCTTGATTCTGAAATTTACTTAAAAACTACTTATGAAGAACTAATAAATAGTGGAAATTGGTACGAGGGTTGGATCAATCTTCCAAAACCGCAATCGATTTCAGAAGAATATGTCAAATATAAATCCATCAATAAAGGTGAAGATATTGATGAGATATTTATTAATGAAGATTCTTTATTTAATATTTCTTAATTTGACATAAATCTTAGAAATCTCTTTTCTAAATAAATACACGGTTTTGTTACTTAATAATTATTTAAAAGTTTTACCCCTTTCAAAAAAATAAAATTAACGTTATCAAGGATTAATAATATTTACTTTATTCAATGTTAGGGGAAATATGGAGCTCATCTGAGTTGACCGCCGAAAAATTAGGAATAACTGAAATTAAACTTTCATTTTTACGTGAAAATGGAATACTCAAGCCAGGTATTCATTGGAAAAGCTCTCCATTAGGTCAGAAAAAACCTTGGAAACCTAAAGCGCTTTATAATCTAAAAATGTGCAGAAAAATAATTAATAAATTTTATTCTGAAGAAAACCATAATATTGCAGCCTAAACTAATAGATTTTTTATTGATTTGGAAAAATATATAAAATCTCTATTCTATTAGATTCTCATCCTTACAATCAATTAGAGTATTTTGTAAAGTTGGATATAAATTAATCATATTTATATATTGTTTTGATTTTCTATATGATTTTGCAGCCTTTTTATAATGAACTTCAGATTTCATTTCTAGTGAAAATTTTCTAGAAGACTCTTGAGAAGTAGTCATAGTATTAGATGTCTTATCCCATATTTAATAATTGTTTGAGGATGAGGCAATAAATAGGATGGATTAATGAAACAAAACAACGTTTAATGTCAGCAAAAAGAAATTTTATAAAAAAAAATTAAACTTAAATCTCTTTTTATTTGATATGTGATCTATTCTCTAGTAACAACTCTACTGTTGGAATCTAACTTATTTTATATTTAATCGTTTTGGCAAATTAATTAAATTTCTTTTCCTTAGGATTACTAATTTTTACAATTTTGTTGTGAATTCAACCGTTTGATGAAAATTAAAGTATTCTCAAAACGTTTAAGCTAATCATTTCCTAAATGCAAACCTACGGTAATCCAGATACCACTTACGGGTGGTGGGCTGGTAATTCAGGTGTAGCTAATCGCTCAGGAAAATTTATCGCTGCTCATGTAGCTCATGCAGGATTAATTGTTTTCTGGGCTGGTGCTTTCACCCTTTTTGAACTTTCACGATTTGATCCTACTATTCCTATGGGTCATCAACCTTTAATTGTTCTTCCACACTTAGCAACTCTAGGGATAGGGTTTGACGCTAATGGCGTTGCTATGGGAGATACTAAACCAGTACTTGCAATAGCAATTGTACACTTAGTTTCTTCTATGGTTTTAGCTGCTGGTGGACTTTTACACTCTCTACTTCTTCCAGGAAATTTAGAAGATTCAGATATTGCTAGAGCAAGAAAATTCAATATTGAATGGGATAATCCTGACAAATTGACATTTATTCTTGGACATCATCTCCTCTTCTTAGGATTTGCAGTTATTGCTTTCGTTGAATGGGCCAGAGTCCATGGGATTTATGATCCAGCTATTGGTGCTGTAAGACAAGTTGAATACGAATTAAACTTAGCAAAAATTTGGAATCATCAAACAGACTTTTTGACTATCGATAGTCTAGAAGAGGTTATGGGTGGTCATGCATTCTTAGCTTTCGTCGAGATTACAGGTGGTGCATGGCATATTGCTACTAAGCAGGTAGGAGAATTTACTAAGTTCAAAGGTAAAGGTCTTCTATCAGCAGAAGCTGTTCTATCTTGGTCATTAGCAGGTATAGGCTGGATGGCTATTATTGCAGCTTTCTGGAGTGCATCAAATACAACTGTTTATCCTGTTGAATATTTTGGTGAACCACTAGAGTTGAAGTTTAGTATTTCTCCATATTGGATTGATACTGTTGATCTTCCTGATGGTGAGTTTACATCAAGGGCATGGTTAGCAAATGTTCACTACTACTTTGGTTTCTTCTTTATTCAAGGTCATTTATGGCATGCTCTAAGAGCATTAGGCTTTGATTTTAAGAGAGTTACTAATGCTATTAGTAATATTGATAGTGCCACAATTACTCTTAAGGATTAAATTCTCAAGTTAATCATTTACATTAAAGGCCCTCTAAAGGGCCTTTTTTATTTGAAAAATTTTGTTTATTAATTTAGATTTAGGAGAATATGTTTTTGAACTCATTGAATATTTTTTCTCTACAGAATAAAGATATTTTTTCAAATTCTCTACTAATAAGTTTTTTGGGATTATCAATTATATTTTTTTTGTTGATATTTGGGAGGAAATTTAAACTAGCTGTTCAACTTGAGAGATTTGGATTACCAATAGCAGTTATATCTGGAATTATAGGTATATCTATCGGTCCATTTGGAGCAGTACATTTTTTACCAAAAGAAACGATCAATGTTTGGAGAAATTTTCCTACTCCTCTTTTATCGTTAGTATTCGCAACTTTAATGATGGGAAGACCTATCCCGAATATAAATGGTTTAGTTAAACCAATTTTTAATCAATTTCTTTTGGCTCTTTCACTAGGTTTCGGACAATTTTTTGTTGGCGGTCTTGTTGTTAAATATTTTCTTCCTCCATTTACGGATACAAATCCTCTAATGGGATGTTTAATAGAGGTCGGTTTTGAGGGAGGTCATGGAGCTGCATCAATAATCGGTGAAAGTTTTAATAAACTAGGTTTCCCAAATGGTTTAGATCTTGGTTTGGCTATGGCAACAATGGGTCTTTTATCCTCTTCAATATTGGGTAGCATATTTATTTTTCTTGGAAGAACTTTAGGTCTCTCAGAAACTGAGGAAATTCTTGAACAAAAAGATAATTTAAAGGAAAAAAATAAAATAGGAATTTTTGCAGATTTAAGAATTTTTATAATAAATCTTGGATTCTCCGGTTTGGCAATTTCTTTTGGTGTTTTGCTACTTAAATTTTTAAGGTATATTTCAAGTTTTTTTGGTGATTTTTCGAAGGAAATTATTTTTTCACTACCAGTATTTCCTTTTATCCTTATAGGTTCGCTACTTATTAGATATATTTTAGAGAAAACCAAAAATACAGAATTTATTTCAAATATTCTGCAAAGGGAGATTGGTATTTTATCCACAGACTTATTGATTTTTACAGCTATGGCGAGTTTAGATATTGCAGTTGTTTTTGATAATTGGATAATTATTTTAGTGTTTACTATTTTCGGTTTGTTTTGGAATTTAATTTGCATTGCTTATTTTGCCTACTTTATTTTTGATGATTATTGGTTTGAAAAAAGTTTGATAGAGTTTGGAAATTCTACAGGTGTAGTAGCTTCTGGATTACTTCTTTTAAGGCTTGCAGATCCTAAAAATATTTCTAAGACTTTACCAATTTTTACGTCAAAACAGTTATTCGCCCAATTAATTCTTTCTGGGGGACTATTCACGGTTCTTGCGCCATTAATGATTTCTAAAATTGGGTTAGATTTTTGGACAGAAATTTGTGCCTTAATTACATTTGCAATTCTTTCTATCGCATTGATTTTTAATAAAGTAGATATGAAAAAATTTCAATAAGAACCCTAGAATGGTAAAAGCCTAAATTTTTATTTTAATGTCATTTACACCCTACGATATTCCACCTCAAGAAAATAAAGGTAAGTGGTTTAGAAGTCATTTACTTGGAAGAGAAATCGAACTTGGTGAATTGTATAGTCTTGGATCAAATGATTTAGATTTGCTTATGGCAGAGACTGCAGAAATTAGAAGCGATCTTGATTTCAAGGAAAAAAATATAGGTAAATTTAGGACTGCAGGATATTTTTTGGAGTTAGCAAGAATTATTGAGAAAAGGAAGTTGTTGGAAAGTTAATTAGATGGAAAATAATTCTCTCTAGAATATGGTTCCCATAATTCGTATTTATGCATTAAGGATTTAAATTCTGTATTTTTCTCAAATGAATCTAACCAGTTTTTTATTGAGGATTCAAAATAATTTGTTCTTTTTTGACTTTCACAAGCGATTCTAAATTGTCTTACAAAAGGCCAAATAGACCAATCAGCGATTGTTGCGCTATCTCCAAAAAAGTACTTGTTTTCTTCAAGAAGTGCGTTCCATCTCTTTATAAATTTAATCGCATTTGTGAAATGAAATTCTTCATCACTATTCTTATATCTTGTGGCATATTTAAATCGATCTAAATGATATTTGAATTCGTTATCGTTTTCATTAATTATTTCAAAAATATCTTTCTTATTGTTTTCAGGAAAATAAGTTAATTTTATGTTTTCCTTTTTTGACTCTGACAGAGCCCATAGGATGATTTCAAGACTTTCTTCAATAACTTCACTATTTTTTTTTATAAGTATTGGAACCGTTTTCGTCTTTGAATTATTTAAGAAATCTAGAGGTTTATTTTTTAAATCAATTTCTCTTATCTCTACTTTTATTTCACAAATTAATAGGGCCCATCTTGCACGAATTGCATATGGACATCTTCGAAATGAATATAAAATATCGTTTTTCATATTGTAAAAACTTTTAATTTCCTTAATTCTTTTAGTATTATTTAGGTAGGAATAGTATTAATTTTACAACGCAAATGTCGGGATATGTTTACCTTATAAGAGTAGGAGATCTTTACAGGATTGGGAAAACGGATAATCTTGAAAAGAAAATTAAGAAATTAAAGCCAGATGAATTATTAACATCAATTATGACCAAGGAACCAGAAACTCTTGAAGCAAGATTACTAAGAAAATATAAGTCGCAAAGAATTCCAGAAACTGGTTATTTAAAGCTTTCTAAAAGACAAATCAGAGAATGTAAAAAGCAATTTGAATTAAAGGGTAGCTTACCTCACACTTTAGATGCTGAAGTTTCCATAACTCTATTTGCATCTTTTTTATTGTTTTCATTAAGTTCATTTATTTTTAATTATTTAAATTTTGGATTTTTAAAATCTATATCTTATTCTTTCGGGATGGCTTCTCTACCAATGGTAATATTATTTATTACAGGTAGTTTTGGCGGATACTTTTCTGAAGATTTATCTCTTTTTTCATTATTAACTAATCGAATAAAAGGTTTATTTATTGCAATTGCAATGCTTTCAATGGCTTACTTAATTTTCAATTTAGGTTAAATTTCATAATTACAATTTAAGGCAATTTCAAATGGAACTGATTGATTAGGTAACTTCAGAATAGTTGAGCATATTTCAGCAATATCTTCAGGTTGTGTCATTCTTGATTTGTCTAGGGAAGAGATATTTTGGGCCATTTTTGTATTAACCCAGCTTGGGCAAATTGCTGAAACCCTTATATTTTTATCCCAACCTTTATTTTTCATCGTTTGGCATAATCCCATCAGAGCAAACTTTGAAGAAGAATAAGCGGCTAAATCGCCTTTAGATCTTTTCCCACTCATTGAAACTAAAACAATAATTCTTCCTCTGCCCGAGGTACATAAATGATCCCAAGAAAGCCTACATAAATTCCAAATTGCCAAAAAATTGATATTTAATGTATTTAAAATATCTTTTTCATCACCATCTTTGTATAAGAAAGGAACTGTCGATAAAACTCCGGAACAATTTATTACTGAATCAAATCCTCCAAATTCATCTACAGTATTTTTTATCCAATTTTCGGCTGTAATTTTTTTTAATGCATCATAGTGGTTAATTATAATTCTCCCTTCTGGCCATTTATTTGGATCAATAACACTTCCCTTTAGTGATTCTTGATTTCTAATGCCAACACTAATTCTGTTGCCTTCTTTTAATTCTTTATGTGCAATATTTAATCCAATACCTCTATTGGCTCCACTTATTAGTATGGTTCTCATTTTTAGACTATATGTTTGGGAATATTATCCTTAGTAACATTTTAAGTTCTCTACCATGCATTATCATAAGACCTTTCTTTACACTCCATGGAGCCTTAAAAAACATTACACACATCGCATATACAATCTCTCTTAAGGAAAGAGTATCAGTTAGAAAACCGTACCATTGATTTTTAGGTAGTTGGAAAAAACTCCCAAAAAATTCTCTCAATAGTTTCTCGTCGAACCTCATGAGTTTTTCTAATCCAAATTGGTAAAGTGATTTCTTCCTAATTAATTCTTTTGACCATAAAGTTTCCCAACCTTTTCTAGCAATATGATAGGTACTTAGATTTTTGTTTTTAATTGCTTCTGAGACTGCCTTAGCGACAAGTGGAGCTCTTCTTAAAACATTACCAATTAAATATCCAGATGCAGGATGTACCATTGAAGCAGCACCACCATATCCAAGTATTTGTTGTTTGAAATCTGGAATTGGCATATTCATAGGGAGAAATAAGCCAAGCTCTTCATGTTGCATGCTTGTGATTGATATATTTCTATAAGAAAGTCTCTTCTCTAGTCTCTCTTTTAGATTTTCCATTGTTAGAGGATTTACTAAACCAAGAGATGTCTCTTCAAGAAAATATTTCCCATCACCCATATCCATGGCATAAAGAAAAGTGGGAGGTTCTTTTTTTTGCTTATTGTTAAGATGGTCATTTCTATAGTCCATTAATACAAACTGCCCTTTCTTAAGTGGAGGTTTACTAAAATTACCTACTATCCCATAACAAGTTTGGACTGCTAGGGGACCACACGATTTTAATTTAAGAAAGACAGGATCATATCCTGTTGCATCTACTACTAATCTTGCAGAGTAAGTCTTGCCATCTTTTGTAGTTACTGTACTTTTGTATTTTTCAAAATGTATTTTATTTGCAAAGCCTTGATGCCATTTAATAAGAGATTCATTACATTCATTAAACCAATAATTGTGGAGTTTCTTCTTATCAAATAGTCCATAATCTAGTGAATGTTCCGTGGCTTTATTCTCATCGTCCTGTTCTTCTAAAGCTCCATGGCCAAAAAAACTTACAGTATTCTTCCATCTATATTCAAGTAAATCCTGGAGTCCTAGTTGATCAACTTCTTTGCCCCAAATGCCATATGTGTTTGGCCAAGGTTCATCTGGTCCATTTGGAGAAAGCACTTCGACATCTAATTTTTCCTTCCCTAAAGCGGAGGCAATAGCCATACCCGCAGGCCCTGCACCCAAAACAAGAACATCTGGCATGTTTTTTTTTGACATTAAATATAAATCTTATGATTAAGGAAATTTATGGAACAAATTATTACTTCTGCGCTTAGGACTATATATTTCATCCAATACTTGTAATGTGAGTAGGTTAATAATAATCAAATTACTCAATTACTAGTGACTAAGTATTCAGTGTTTTAACAATAATTTATAAGATTACAAAATAAAAAATATATATAAATTTTTTTTATTATAAAAAATATATAGCAAGTTAAATGATTAAAAATAAAAATATTTTAATTACTGGAGGTAATTCTGGCATAGGGCTTTTCGCCATCATTAATTTACTAAAGACGAAAAATAATTTATACGTTGTATTAAAATCTGAATTAAGAAAGAACGAATTTCTCAAAACAATTGAGAAATATTTTGATAAAAATTACTTCAGTAAATATTTAAATATTATTGAAAATTGTGATCTTTCAGATCTAGAGAATACTAAAAAAATTAAAGATTACTTTATTAGTAAAAAGATTTTTTTAGATGTAGTTGTTTTAAATGCAGGATTACAATATACAGGCTCCTTTTACCCTAAAGTATCAAAACAATGCGTAGAACTAACTTTTGCGGTAAACCATCTTGCACATTTTTACTTGGTAAATATCCTAAAAGATTTTGTTAGAGATAAAGAAGAATCTAGAATCATTATTACATCATCAGATGTTCACGACCCCAAAAGTGCAGGTGGCAATATAGGAAAGAAAGCGGGACTTAATAACTTAGTTGATTTTAGAAAAAAAGTAACTGGGCAATTTTTAAATTTTAATGCTGATAAAGCTTATAAAAATAGTAAATTATGTAATATTTTGTTTGCTAAAGAACTTGAAAAAAAATTAAAAATGTCCTCCAGTAAAATTTCTGTAATTACTTGGGCTCCTGGTCTTGTAATACCAAATGATGATTCAGGGTTTTTTAGATATAGTAAACGTTTTAATCTCTTTGGATATTTAATTTTTTCTAATGTTGCAAAAAATATTTTAGGAATTTCTGAAAGTATAGAAAATGCTGGAAAGATTCTTTCTCAGATTGTCCTTGATTCAAATTTAAATAATATTGGTTACGTTCATTTAAGTAATAAATTTATATCTTTTAAAAAACATAAATTAGTTGAAAGTAGGGTTAGTGATGAGGCAAATAATTCTGAGTTGGCTTCAAAATTCTGGATTTTAAGTGAA
Organism: uncultured Prochlorococcus sp.; assembly: GCA_902539115.1. Lineage (GTDB taxonomy): Bacteria > Cyanobacteriota > Cyanobacteriia > PCC-6307 > Cyanobiaceae > Prochlorococcus_A. The sequence goes on from CACBHP010000006.1 coordinate 49,276, forward strand.
GAGATTTGTAGATCATTTGGCTTTGTTACTTTCAATATTTAAAGTTTGTGTTGGGAATGCAAACTCTATATTATTAGCCGCAAATTCCTCAATAATTCTTAAATTTATAGATTGTTGAGCTTCCATAGCAGCGAGATAATTATTTGTTGGAATGTAATAAACAAGTTCGAAATTAAGACTGAAGTCGCCGAAATCTGTGAAATGACATCTATCAAAAGACGCATCTTTTGTCTCTTCAACTATTTTTTTAATTATTATTGGAATCAATTTCATAAGTTTTGGAGAGGTTTCATAAACAACTCCCAATTTATGCACTAACCTCCTTTTTTCCATTTGTGCGTAATTTGAAATTATTCCATTTGTTAGGGCGCTGTTGCTCATTACTATCACTTCTCCATTAATACTTCTTATCCTTGAGGATCTTACTCCCACTCTCTCAACCATTCCCAGGACTCCATCAGATTTTATAAACTCACCTTTTTGAAAAGGTTTATCAAGCAAAATTGTTATATATTCAAAAAACTCCTGAACTGGATCTTTCAAAGCTAATCCTGCTCCAATACCTCCTGCACTTAGTAAAGCCCAAATAGCAGTCATTTGAACACCTATATTTTGTAAGAAAAATATTGAGCCAATAGTCCATGTTAATGCTTTTATCAATGGAGTTAGTGAAGATACCATTGAACTAATTGAGGAATCATTAATTTTCGAGGTCGATTCTGTTAAAGATCTTATTAAAACTTTATTGAGAGCTTTTATGATGATTATTAATATAAATAATTTCAAAATATTCAATAAGACAGAGATGAAAGTTATTTCATCAGCAAAAAAATAGTCAATTGAAAAATAAAATGAGAGGAGGAAACCTATAGGTTTTATAATTCCAGAGATCACCTCAAAAATAAAATCATCGAAATTTGTTTTTGTCCTTTTGGAAATCTTTTTAAAAAATATTTTTGAAAGTTTAGAAATTATTATCGACAATAAAGTTCCAATAAAAAAAATAGATATTGCCAGAAGGAAGTTTTCAGTAACTAATTTCATGTTTAAATAAACCCAAAAAATTTATCTCTAATAAAATTTTAAATTATCTCTAAAAAACAAACCAGTCTTTATTTTTCTTTAACTCATTATTATATTTCTAATTTCTTTAAATTCTTTTCTATCCGCAGTTTTACATAATTCAAAAATTATTGATTCAGTTGTTGTTAAGATCGCCCCACTCTGAGTCATTCTTTGTAATGCTATTTCATGATCTACCCTATTTCGACTTCCCATGGCATCTGATATGAGAATAACTTCAAACCCTTTTTGTAAACAATCTAAGGCAGTTTGTTGAATACAAATATGCGTTTCGATCCCACAAACTATCAAATTACTAATTTTCTTATCTTTAAGTTCTTTTAAAAATTCTTCTAATTGAGCTAGGCTAAATTCCATTTTTTCAAATTTTTTTAATCCTGCTATGGGTGATAATTCAGGTATTGTTACCCCCAATTTGAGTGGGTTCTGTTCAGATATAAATATGTTTTCTTCTAAAATTTGGTAAGCATTTAATAGCTTTTTGATGTTTTTGATTATTGAATCCTTATTGAAAATTGGTCTTATTATTTTTTCCTGAATATCAATAATTAGCAAGGCGTTTAATTTCGATGATAATTTATCAGAAGAGATTTCTTGATCATTCATCATTTACATATAAAAGATACATTTAACATAATATTTTGAAGAACTTTAGTAAACATTTTAAATCAAAAAGTTGTTTTACTCTCATCTACAGTTATTATTGAGAATAGCAAATGGTTCCTTTTGTCATTATCCTCGCAATACAATGTCATTACATCTCCTCTGGGAGATGGTTTACATAAAGAGGGGAAGAGGTTAACGCCTCAGAGGCTAAAGGTTCTTAATTTATTTGAAAATATTGGCTCTGGAAAGCATCTTAGTGCTGAAGAGGTTCATGAAAAGTTAGTTAAAACAAGCTCCAAAGTTTCACTAGCAACAATTTATAGAACTTTAAGACTTTTAGTAAAAATGGGTTTGCTTCATGAATTAGAACTCAGTGAGGGTGGACACAGATATGAATTGCTTAGTAACGACACACCGGATCATCATCATTTGATTTGTATTAGGTGTGGAAGAACAGAAGAATTCGAAAATGAGGAAGTTTTAGAGGCAGGTAAAGTTGCAGCAAAAGTTAATGGTTTTAAACTAATTGAATCCTCTTTAAATGTTAGAGCTATTTGTCCTAATTGCATTTAGGAGGTTTTAACTTAAAGTCCCTCCACAACTTGACCCTGCACCTGCAGTGCAAGCAAAACAATGTTCTTTTACAGCTACCCCGTAGTCAAAAGTAAATGATTCATCCAATAGATCAAAAAGTGTCTTTGGTCCTCTATTCTCTCTGAAATTTATCTGTTGGTTAAAGTCACAATCATATATTTCTCCTAGCCAATTTACGCTAATTGTCTTTTTACACATAAGATTTTCTAAGTTTTTTTCATTAAAATTTTCTTTAAGTAATTTGTAATAAGTATTTAGTTGCCCTTCTCTTCTAAGAGATTCTTCATATCTATTTATTGGCATGTTAGTTATTGTGTATAAATTATTAAAAACGATATTGTATTTTTCGAATAGTATTTTTTTATAATCCTTCTCCAATGTTTCCTGAGAAGGAGGAAGAATTGGGCTTACAGGATTGTAAACAAGATTTAATTGTAATCCATTTTCTTTCTTTCCATAGCCTAAATCATTAAGAATTTTTATAGCATTAATACTTTTTTCAAAAACTCCAAAGCCCCTTTGAAAATCAACATTATTTTTTTCATAACAAGGTAGCGAAGCAGTAACTATCACTTTATTCTTTGCAAGAAATTGAGGAAGATCTTCATAACCTTCTTCAAAGAAAATTGTCAAATTGCACCTATCAATAATATCAACTTGTTTTGTGTTCAAACTGGTTATTAGGTTTTTAAATTCTGGGTGAAGTTCTGGCGCACCACCTGTAATATCTAAAGTCTTGATTTTGTATTTTTCAATTATCTTTGGAATAAGAGATATCATTTCATTGGACATTTTTTCAGTCCTTAGGGGACTCGAATTGACATGACAATGCTTACAAGCCTGATTGCATTTATAACCTATATTAATTTGCAAGGTTTCTATAGGTTCTTTATATATGGAGGGAAATTTTTCTTTCATGAATCTATTATTTATAAATTGTCATTCGAAAATTAAAAAGTCAACTATTTTTTTTAAAATTTGATCTCTTACTAGCAAGTTCAATAAACCAACTTATGTATTCTTTAGGACCATTTTTAAAAACCATGTCAAACTTTAAGTTGTCATAAACATCACTGATCCCTATCAAACCAGTATTTTTTGTAGAGGGTCTTTCAACTTCACCAGAACTGCTATCTACAAAAATTATTTTATTTTTAATCCCAAATTCATCACCTAATATTTGTATTAATTCTAGAAAAGACCTGTCACTTCCTCCTCTTAAATAACTTTTTTCATCATTATTTTTTTTTGATGTGACTGTGTCTCCAACTCCTACGATCAAAGGCATATCTTCTTTTTGAATAGTTCTTTTGCATAAATCAACTTTCTCATTAACAGAATTTGGAGAGTTTCTAAAATTAAAATTTCTTCCAAAAGGAGCTTTACCAGTTTTATCCGCAATAAATTTATTTAAAAGAAATAAAACTCCATAATCTTTAACTGCTCCTTTAATAAGTAATTGTATGTCTGTTGATCCGATATCATCTTGAGAAGAAAGTTTAATTATTTCTCTACCATTTTTATTCCCTAAATTTGGAGATATATGAAGGAAAAATGAGTTATTGAGGCCTTCGGATTCTGCTTTTAAGATGATTTCATTCATCATTTTTTCAAAACTAATTTGAATAAGCTTTCTTTTATCAGAATCTTTGTGAACTAAATCAAATAGACTATTGAAATTAATCGTTGGCGAGAAGCGCGTTTCACATATTGATTTTACTGCGTGAAAATTGATATCTTCTTGGCTAAGTTCGGGAAAAATATTCTTAACTATAAAATTAAATTTTGGTCTTATAAAACTAGGTACTTTAGATAAAAAATTTAGTTCTTTTTCTGACACTCCTTCAAAACTTATTTCACCTTTGCTGTCTTGATACTCTACTCCACAGGCTGCTAAACCTCTTAAATATAGTTCTTTGATTTTAGGCTCAGTAGTGCTCTTTAAACTTCTTTCTATTATTCTGTTAACCCCTCTTGGACCTTCATGTTCCCCACAAGTTAATACAAAGAATTCCTCGGCAAATTCTTTTACTGCATAGATATATTTTGATTCTAACTTTCTAGTCATTGGATCTTTAACTAAAGGTATACAAACCCCATCAATATCTTGAATAAATAAGATATTTTTAGAAGAAATTAATTTTTTTTGTACCTTTAAATTACTTGCCATATATTCCATATTTATAATTATTTCTCTTTTTATCAGATTTCTTTTTATGAAATTATAAATTAAAAAATTCAATATTTACAATAAATAATTTGCTATGGTCAAAAATTGCCTTAATGTAGAAAAATGTTGTTAAGGGTTAGAAATTAAAAAATTATCAAGAATTTCCAAAAATGAAGAATAATTTCATAGAAAACATAAATGACGAAAAATATTTTTATTCATTTATTGAAGATATAGTGAACAGCAAAGTTGGATTCTACAGTGTTGGTTTATATCCTGCATCACTAGCATACAACTGTGCTATGCATGGAAAATCAAATAATATTCTCTTAGCTCCTAGGGAAGATAGAGATTTGTTAGGTGCTTTCTCAAATGATGTTCTTTCTGAAATGGATAATGAGATTATTGAAAAGATTAAGAGAATGGGACATTATTTTTCAGAGGGGAAAAGAAAGTCTTTTGATCTAAAAGATCTTCTCTTGGAATGTGAGATAGTTATTCTTGCTTCAAACAGTAATCACATAAAAGATGATGTTAAACATGCTTTAGAACTCAGAAAAACTTTAAAAAGAGAAAATGTGGTTCTTGGTTGTCTCGTCGGTTCTTTTTGCATTGACAATAAAAATAAAAACCCTTTTATTCTCTGTAATAAATATCCAAATTTAGCTTTTTTTACAGGATTTCATCGTCACGGAGCTTTACGAAATCCTAATGATAGTTTTACTGCAAATTTCTGCCATCCTGATGCCCTAACTGCTTTAATAGGAGCACGCATTTTGAATCAATTGTCCCCGAAAATTCAAGTTTCGCCTGGAGTTCATAATATTGAATGTCAATATATAAAATCAATAAAAAATATCTCATCCATATTTGCAGGTTTTGTAAATAACTTTCACTCCGATAAGCCAGGAATGCTACCTAGCATTAATACAATTTTGTTAACTCAATGCTTAGATCAAGCCGCATCAGTATCATTACAAGTTAGAAAAGAAAATAAATTAGAAAATAAACATCTTTCATTAAAAGAACTTGGTTATGGTGAGGAAATAATTAGTGCAAAGGAAATAATTAATAATAAATTTCGTGAAAAAGGAGATTATACTTTTTCTCAATTAAATGCTGTTAAGGCTGATGTCTTAGGGAGTATGACTCTACCTACTGAAGGAAAACCTACACGGAATTTTCAAGCAGGACAAGTTTTATCAGATATGCTTTTGCAACTTAATAGATGTCCAAAAGACGTCACAGAATTTGTAAATTGGTGTAATAAATACTCTCTCAGTCAAGGAGGTTTAGAAGGTTTAAAATCTTTAAAATTTTGGCCAGACATTTATAAAGAATTCAAAATCAAAAATAATAATTGTTCAATGATTAATCTTATTTATTTATGCTTTAATGCTAATTCAGATGAAAAAAAAGAAATTTATAAGGTTTTAACTAGTTCAGAAGAGATCACTAATTTTTGTCAAGAATCTGTGAAATCTGAATTATCTCTAGAACTAAATGAAAAATTAAAAGGAAATTATCTTTTTAATGATATTGAAAACCTTTACAAGAAATTGTTTATTAACAAAGAGGAAAATGATATTAAAAAAAATAAAAATAGTAATCAAATTTCTAAAAAAAATCCAAGTTATATTAATGTATTGAAAATTATCAATAACTATTTTAATAATTGATCTTTTATTTAATTTACTAAAAACCTAAGTTCTTCATTTATTTACTAATCTTGATTGCGGCGTTAGAATTATTATGACTTTAAAAGGTTTTTTTGAAAAAGGAATTATCACATCGTTCTCATGAACTGAAAGCTCTTGGTTGGAATCAAGAAGATTTAACAAGATACGAAGATTTATGGGACTACAGTCAAAGGTGGGGATTAATAAATTTAGAAAGAGAAGACAGACAGTTTTTAAAGAAGGCAGAAAAGTTACTCCCAAAGATCCTAAATAAAAAGATATCAGTTAAAAAAACTATTGAAGAAAAATCATATTACTTATGGTTAAAATTTTATCTCGATGCAATTAATACTTTTAGTAATTCTAATCTTCCAAAAAATAAATATGGTGTTTGGACACTCTTAATTGAAGAGGAAATAAAACTTCTTAAGGAATTACAACCAGTTATGGGTCTTCCAGATACTATAAAAGCCAAAAATCTATTTGAAAATAGAAAAGAGCTCATAAATAAAGCTTTTAGCGAATTTGAAGCTAAAAACAACGACCATGGTTTCAATTTCGATGATGTTCTAAACAACTCTAAAAAAAATGTTGGTAAGAATTGGAAATCAATTACTGAAAAAGATCCAGAAGCTAATAAAACTTTTCCAATAATAGATTCTGAAAATATTGAGAAACTCAGATCTGCGATAAAAGAGGATTTGAGTTTATATATGAAAGATAATTACCCTTCATTAAAATAGGATTTATAAATATTTATCTTTTTTTTGATTTTTTTGGGACTTTTTTAAGTTAAATAGATAATAGGATTATTTAAAAATTTTGAGCAACCAAAAGTTCGAGACTCTTCAGTTACATTCAGGTCAAGTGCCTGATCCAACTACAAATTCTAGAGCAGTACCTATTTATCAAACTAGTTCCTATGTCTTTGATAATGCCGAGCATGGTGCGAATCTTTTTGGATTAAAAGAATTTGGAAATATTTACACAAGACTTATGAACCCCACCACAGATGTCTTCGAAAAAAGGATGGCAGCTTTGGAGGGAGGTATGGCAGCACTTGCAACATCCTCAGGTCAAGCTGCTCAATTCTTGGCAATCGTGAACTGCATGACAGCAGGGGATAATTTTGTCTCTACTTCTTTTCTATATGGTGGCACCTACAATCAATTTAAAGTACAATTTCCCAGGTTAGGAATAGAAGTTAAATTTGCTGATGGCGATAGTATCGATAGTTTTAGAAATAAAATTGATGATAAAACCAAAGCAATATATGTCGAATCAATGGGAAATCCTCGATTCAACATCCCAGATTTTGAGGGACTCTCTGCTTTGGCGAAGGAAAATGGAATTCCTTTAATAGTTGATAATACCCTTGGTGCGGGTGGTGCTTTAATAAGACCAATTGATTTTGGAGCCGATGTTGTTGTAGAAAGTGCAACAAAATGGATCGGTGGACATGGAACAAGTATTGGAGGGGTCATTGTTGATGCTGGAACCTTTGATTGGGGAAATGGTAAATTTCCACTAATGAGTGAGCCAAGCGCTGCTTATCATGGGCTCGTTCATTGGGCCGCTTTTGGTTTCGGTAGTGATATCTGCAAATCTTTGGGAGTACCTGATAATAGAAATATAGCTTTTGCGTTAAGAGCAAGGCTAGAATGCCTTAGAGACTGGGGATCAGCTCAAAGTCCTTTTAATTCGTTCTTGCTATTGCAGGGTTTGGAAACTCTAAGTTTGAGAATAGAAAGACAAACTTCTAATGCTCTCGAATTGGCAAAATGGTTAGATTCTAATTCTAATGTGAGTAGCGTTAATTACCCTGGTCTAGAATCTGATCCATATTACTCAAGTGCCAAAAAATATACTACAGGAAGGGGAATGGGTTGCATGCTTATGTTCTCTCTTAATGGGGGTTATGAAAATGCAGTAAAATTTATTGATTCCTTAAAATTAGCGAGTCACCTTGCTAACGTGGGTGATTCAAAAACATTAGTAATTCATCCTGCTTCAACAACTCATCAGCAATTATCTGAAGAAGAACAATTATCTGCAGGTGTTACTCCCACAATGGTAAGAGTTTCTGTAGGAATTGAGCATATTGATGATATAAAAGAAGATTTCGAACAAGCACTTTCACAAATCACTTAGAAAAGGAGATTTATTGGCTTTAATAATTCCTAGTAACTATCACAAGATTAGTGATGTTGAGAAAAATCATATATCTTGGATCGAACCAGAATTGGCAAAAAGACAGGATATACGTCCTCTTAGGATTGGTATTTTGAATATCATGCCTCTTGGCAAGCAATATGAATTTAACTTACTACATCCACTTGGTTTATCTCCTCTTCAAATTGAGCCAGTTTGGATAAAGCTTAAAACTCATTCTTATAAAACATGGGATCTTAATCATCTAAATAATCTATATATAACTTGGGAAGAAGCAAATAATCCAGAACCGTTAGATGGAATTATTATTACTGGAGCCCCTATTGAGCACCTAGCCTTTGAGGATGTTAAGTATTGGGATGAATTTGTGAAAATTGTAGATGAAGCCAGAAATTCTTGTGCGAGTACTCTTGGATTATGTTGGGCTGGCTTTGCGCTGGCTTATTTGGCAGGGGTTGATAAGAAAGTTTTTGACAGGAAGTTATTTGGGGTATTCCCTTTAAAAAGTCTAGTTCCTGGACATCCTTTGATGGGAACACAAGATGATGAATTTATTTGTCCTCAAAGTAGATTTGCAGGATTACCGGATTTGGAGATGGAGAAGGCACAAAAAGAAGGGAAATTGAATTTATTGGCTTATGGAGAAAACGTTGGATATACAATATTTGAATCTAAAGATCAAAAACAACTCATGCATTTAGGTCATCCTGAATATACGGTGCATAGAATTATTAGTGAAATTGAAAGAGACAAAGAAAAGGGAGATGTTCCTCCTCCTGAAAATTTTGATCTGAATAGTTTAAAAACCGCTTGGAGATCACATAGAAATTTGCTTTTTCAGCAATGGCTTTGGTTTTGTTATCAACAAGTTAGTCTTAATTAACTTTTTTTAATGAGCGCTTTCTAAACCACCTAGTCTCTCAAATAAGTTAAGACTTTCTTTATTTAATCCTACAATCTCAACTTTTGAACCACCATTCTGGAATTTTCTAATAATTTGCTCAAGAGCAACAACGCCACTTTGATCCCAAATATGAGCTGAAGACATATCAATTACAATATTTTCTGGATGTTCATGAATATCAAATCCTTGTAAAAAATAAATTTTACTTACAAAAAATAATTGTCCTTTTACTTTGTAGGTAGTCAAATTATTTTCTTTCACTCTTGAGACAGTTATAACTTTCGCGACTTTTCTGCTGAACAGAATTGCAGCTAATGCAACTCCTGCAATAACTCCAAGTGCAAGATTATGAGGTTTTGTGAGCATAGTAACTGCAAAAGTCATAAGCATGACTGCAGTATCACTTTTAGGTATCTTTCTAATATTTTTTAATCCATTTATATCTGCTGTACTTATTGCGATCGTTATCATTATTGCTACTAAAGCAGCCATTGGTATTGCTCCAATCCAAGTCTTCAAGAGGATAATCATAATTAGTAGAGATATACCTGAGGAGAGGGTTGATAATCTAGATTTGCCACCATTCTCAGTATTCATAACAGATTGCCCAACTAAGGCACATCCTGCCATTCCACCAAATAAGGATGCCACAATATTTGCGATTCCCTGTCCTCTTGCTTCTTTATTTTTATTAGAACTTGTATCAGTTACATCGTCTAAAATGTCTTGAGTTAAAAAGGTTTCCATTAAACCCACGAGAGATATCGCAAGTGAAGTCGGCAAAATTATTCCTAATGTTTCAAGACTAAAAGGGACTTTCCCATTTTCTATTGATCCAAAAGGAAGAGAAATACTTGGTAATCCATCAGGTAATTTACCCAAATCGCTAACAGTTGGGACATCTAGATTAAAGAATATACTTATAAGAGTAATTACTATTATTGCAATAAGTTGAGATGGGACTACTTTTGTGATTTTTGGAAGCCCATATATAATTACTAATCCTAGGATTAAAAGAATCCAAACTACTGGAATCTGAGAATTAACTGGATATTGACTTATAGTATTTTCAACTAATCCTTTTGATTCTTTAATACCTATTCCTAACTGAGGGAGTTGTGCTTGAAATATTAAAAGTGCTAGTGCATTTACAAATCCACTTAATACTCCTGTTGGCACGAATCTCATTTGGTAGGCAAGTCTTAAATATCCCCAAAGAATTTGGAATATTCCAGTTAATATTCCAGCTGCAATAAGATATGGGACTCCTAATCCAGGGGCTTGAGATTCTCCATAAGCAACAAGTCCAGTCATTAAAAGAGCTGTTGAACCTGTAGCTGAAGTGATCATCCCTCTTCTTCCTCCAACTATCGCAATTGTTATAGATAAACAAAATGCACCAAAAAGGCCAACTTTAGGATCTACACCAGCAATACCTGAAAAAGCAATTGCTTCAGGGATCATTGCAAAAGCAACAACTAAGCCAGAGAGAATATTTGACTTTGGATCATCTAACCAATTTTTTGATAAATATCTTGAGAAATTTGACATTGTAAGTTTCTTTATACTTAAGAAGTTACCTCATAAAGGAGGTAAAATACCTTGTGGGTCAAAAATATTCTTTACAGTTTTTAATTCATTTACTCTATTTCCAAAAGCTAAGTTAAGTTCTTCCTCATGAGAATTTAAATGATTATGCAATTGGGCCAAGTGAATATTTGGATAAAACCTTTTTAACTTACTCCATGATTTATAAATCCAGTCCAAAGCGACTTCTTTTTCTTGAAGATCATTTTTTTTCCATGATGCATATATCCATGGTTTCCAAGTACTTTTTCTATGAATAAAAAAACTTGAGCCATGATTTAACTTTTTAGTTTTGCAACCGAGTTGTTGAGAAGCAACATAACAGGAATCATTAGGTTTATTGTCTATTATTTCATTCAAACATTTTATAAAAATTGGGATATCATTTTTTAAATCTTCTCCAAGAAGACTAATTACCTCAGAATGGTTATTTGCATTCAGCTCATATAAATTCAATTCCTTTGGGAAGAAATTTATTTTATTAAAGTTCTCATATAGTTTTTTTTCTAGAGCGGGAAATTTGTTTATAGGCATTAAGCATTCTTCTGTTCTTTTATCCTCCAAATTATTTTTGAGTTCAGCAACTACATATATATAAATTTTTTGGGCATAAATCCATTGAAGACTAATATTTTCTGGAAATTCCTCTGATAATTGTATTATTTCTGAAAGTTCATTTAGATTTACAAATCCTTCTACAACCTTAATTGGATTAGATTGGATAGTTTTAAGTTCTATTTCGGTAATGATTGAGAAAAAGGGTGCTGCGCCTTTAATTGCTTCCCAAATCAATTGATCTTTTGGATTTATTTGATTTTTTTTAAAAGAGATAAATTTTCCATTACCCAAGAACCCTTTAATTGATTCAATATTATCAATGGCTAATCCGTAGGCTCTACTAAGTGGGCTTACTCCACCAGTAAGTATATAGCCTGCCCCAGGAAGTTTAGAAAGACCGATTGGAAAACTTCGATTATGTTTTTGTAAATGATTTACTAGATCCCCCATTATTACTCCTCCTCCAATTGTTACTAAATTGCTTTCTCTATTAAGGTTAATTTTGCTGTGATTTTTTCTTAGATCAATAGTTGTAAAACCATTTTTTGCGCAGCTAGAGGTTGTACCTCCACTACATACGCAAAGGTGCTCGAATTTTTCCTTAGAATAATTTTCCTTATCAAATAAGGAATCATTAACCTCATAAATTAATTTCTTTAACTTTGCGTCCTTTGAATTAATATTAGGAATTTCAAGTAAATTGTTATTTTTTTTCACTACATAATATTCTTCTTTACTATTATGGTATAAGGATTAATCAAATATTGGATAATTTAGATTCGAAGTTAAATAATCAAGTTGCTATTCTTATCTGTGGTCACGGGAGTAGAAATAAACTAGCCATTACTGAATTTCAAGAATTAACTAAACTTATCCAAAAAAGATATCCAAACATTTTAGTTGAATATGGTTTCTTGGAGTTTGCTAAACCTTCAATTGTTGATGCGCTAGACAAGTTAAAAGAAAATTCTATAAAAAAAATAATTGCAATACCCGCAATGCTTTTCGCTGCTGGCCATGTGAAAAATGATATACCGAGTTTGCTTATGAATTATTCAAGTAAAACTGGTATTGAAATAATTTATGGAAGAGAATTAGGTATTAATAATTTAATGATTAGTGCAGCTTGTGAAAGAGTAAAAGATGTATTTAAACAAAATAATACTCTTAAACCTCAAGAATCATTATTAGTTGTTGTTGGTAGAGGCTCTTCTGACCCAGATGCGAATTCCAATGTTTCTAAAATTACGAGAATGATTGTAGAGGGTATTGGTTTAGGGTGGGGGGAAACTGTTTTTTCTGGAGTAACTTTCCCCCTTGTTGAATCTGGCTTGAAAAATGTTGTGAGACTTGGTTATAAAAATATAATTATTTTCCCTTATTTCCTTTTCTCAGGTGTCCTTGTCACAAGAATAAAAAGGCAAAGTGATTTAGTTGCGATAAATAATCCAAATATTTCATTTATACATGCAAAATATCTTTCGTCACAGTCTTATGTGGTCGATACTTTTGTAGAAAGGATTGAAGAGATTCTTAATAACGAGGGTAAGAATTTTATGAATTGCTCAACTTGTAAATATAGATCAAATTTATTTGGCTTTGAAAAAGAAGTTGGAATGGTACAAGAAAGTCATCATGACCATGTAGAGGGCTTGGGGATCAGCTGTGATTTATGTGATCCTGAATGTAATGGTGCTTGTGAAATACAAAATCAAATCCCAACTCATAATCAAGAAAAATCAAACCTTGGAGAAGGTGATTATTTAGAAAATGAACATATCGAGGCTCATCAACATGTACATAATCACCATCATCATCACCATAGTATTTATCCAAACTCAAAACACCCTTTGGGACCTGTCACGCTTCGCTTGCCTGATGAAGATCAAATCTTAAGAAAATCCGTTGAAAATAACTGAATCATCTGTCTCTTTCTCGGCTAAGTCTTAATAGACTCAGTGTATATAAGTATTCCTAATATAAAATCTTTAAAGTATTTTGAGCTAGATTTTCCACAATTTACAGGTTGTTTTCCACGTCCAAATCCACATTGGATTAGAAATCCCAGCAGTTTTAAAAAAAAACAGGACTTCAACATTATTGTTGACTTTTCTTTAATATCTAATCAATTTCCTTATTTAAAAAGTAAATTTTTTAAAAACCTACTTATAACTTGAGTCTCATTTGATAATTTGAAAAGTTTACATGCAGATTTTTTTTGATGTTTTTAGAAAAAAGTATCATTATATTCATGAAAGAAATATAGGTTTATGGATCAAATCAGCCAATCAAATTTAACTGATAAGAAACTTGTCAAGTTTTCATCAAATAAAGTTTCTTTGGAAACAGAGCTTTCAGAAACTCTTTATAACACTATGAAAGATTTCGTATTAAGTAACCCAACTTGGGATCAATATAAGCTTATAAATTCAGCTTTAGCTACTTTTCTCGTTCAAAACGGATGTACAGATAATTCTGTCTCAGAGATTTATTTAAATCAATTATTTACACCTTCTAAGTCTTTTTAATATTTAGGCACGCTCTCCTACACAAGGCCATCATTGTAAGAGTTGGGCTTTGCCAAGATGAAGTTGGCCAGCATGCTCCATCTAGCACAAGTACATTTTTGCATCTCCATAATCTATTAAATTTATCAACTACGCTATTTTTTTCATTAGTTCCCATTGGTGCGCCTCCTACTTCATGAATGTAATATCCTGGGGGAGGGGGATTATCTGAAAGCGCGATTAAATTTTTTGTAAATAAACTCCCTAATGGAATATTCATTAGTTCATCTATATTTTTTATTTTCCCATTTGCAGCTTTGACTGATTTTTGTATTGTTTTTTCCATATGTTTTGCCATATTTAACTCATTCTCGCTCCATTCGAATTCAATGTAGGGAATTGGTATTCCCCATTCATCTGTTTTTCTTGAGAGAGAAACTGAGTTTTTCTCTCTAGGAAGGACTTCACCATGGGCGATAAGAAAGCCAATGGATTTGTTTGCGTCTTTTTGTAAAAATTTAGGTATCCCTAATCTATCAATTGCCCCCCAGATTCCATAACCTCTATGGAAATCTATGTCGTCAATTTCTGGTAAATTTGAACCAAAAGGAATAAAGAAGCTGCCTGCTCCAGAAAGATCGGGAGGATTATCTAGTGAATTATCTGAGTTTTTTGCTTTTGGGACTGAAAAAAATCTACAAATAGATATATGATCCATTAGGTATTTACCTAATTTCCCAGAATTATCTTTAAACCCCGAGGAATTTGATTTGTATTCTGAGTTCAGTAGTATTCTCAATGTTGAAATTGTTGATGCGCAAAGAAGAATCAAATCACAATTTAATACTTCTTTGTGTCCATTTTCTAGGTTTACAATCGTTAGTTTTGAAGCAAGCTCTGTTATCTCGTTAATCTCAAAAGACTCCACTAGGTAATTAGAGATTATTTGTACATTTCCAGTATCTAAAGCTTTTTTTAAAGAGCTTCCTAAGCTAGAGGACTTGGGCCAATTTTTTTCTTTTACAGATGAATTACGGTCAAATCCTCTTGATTGGATAAATGGATAGTTTAATTTTGATTTAACTTTGCTTCCAAAAACATTTTCGTTTTCTGTAAGAGGAATTTCACTAATATATTTACCGTTTGGGACCTCCTTGATATCATCTTTTCGTCCATAAATTCCGCAGAAATTTTCAATAAAATCGTAGTGCGGGGAAATTTCTTCGTATGAAATAGGCCAGTTTGGCCCGAATCCGTCTTTTTTAGCCGGATGAAAGTCTTCTGAGGAAAGTCTTAGTGTTATGCCTCCCCAAGTTAATGATCTTCCCCCATATTGTTTACCTTGTGTCCAAAGAAATGGCTTTTTTTTTGGGAAGTCATAAGGATGCTTCAATTCATTTGAATATAAGTCAGGATTATTTTTCCAATAACCAGGATGTTGGCACTGATTGGCATGTTTTTTTGTTATGACTCCTGATAATCTTTTTAAGGTACTTTTTGGCTCATGATTACTAGCTTCATCCCTTTCAACTTGAGGCCCTGCTTCTATTACTAAAACTTTGATCCCTTTTTCTGCCAATGTAAGTGCTGCTATTCCTCCTGTTGCTCCAGAACCAACAACAATTGCATCATAAGGACTTATATCCAAAACCTATTTGGTGATTTGCTATTTCAATAAATATAGCATTCAGTAAATAATTAATTTTTAGATTTCAGCTTAAGAAGTTAGAATTTATTGAAATACTACTCAAACAAATGAGATTTATATTTTTAACTTTTTTAATAGTTGTTTTAACCCTCCCTTCTAGAAGCTTCGCTGCGTTGGATTATGGTAAACAATCTTTGGTAGGGGCTGATTTTTCTGGATCTGATTTAAAAGGAGCAACTTTCTATTTGACTGATTTACAAGACGCAAATTTGTCAGGTTGTGAGCTTCAAAATGCGACTCTATATGGAGCAAAATTGAAAGATACTAATTTAAGTAACTCCAACTTAAGAGAAGTAACTTTAGACTCGGCTGTTTTAGATGGAACAGATTTATCAAATACTAACTTGGAGGATTCTTTTGCTTATAGTACTCAGTTTGAAAATGTAAAAATACAAGGCGCAGACTTCACAAATGTTTTTTTGCCAAAAGATATTATTAGGAAATTTTGTGAAAGTGCTACTGGAACTAATCCAATTACAAATAGAGAAACCAGAGAAACTTTAGAGTGCGATTACATTTAAATTTATGCACATACAAGTTCTTTTTTAATCTTTCTTTGTTTATAAAGTGATCTTCCAACAGGCCAACCTAAAGTAGATAAATGTTTCATTAAAGAACCTGAGTATTTGAAATAAAAATTGTCTGAATATCTGATGCCAAGTTCATTAAGAGTAGTTATTAATAAACATAGATCTTTCTTTTTGCCTTTTTTCATATCCAATAATATCAATGCTTCACTTGATAATTTTTTTTCTAGTACCTTATCATTTTCAGCAAAACCAACTTTAAGTGAATTAAATGCATCAGAATAAAGAGTATAAATTATTCCATCTTTAGATTTATCTATAGAAGTATCTATATTAAATCTTGATGATATTAATGTTTTGTATCCTTTAATGATTTTTCTGTTATTCATAATTATTTGATTTCATCCTGAGCTAATTCGTATTTCTCCAATAAATTATTTACTTCTGCTAGTGCAATCCTCTTTTGACAGGCCGAGTCATATCTATTTACTGCTATTGAAGGTATTGAACCTTTGCTTTTCATTTCCCTTATACCAGTTTCTAAACATTGAAAAGCAACACTTGATAGATCTCTTCCTTCTGCTGCGGCCCAAACTTTTAAAAGATAAGTGAGATTTGATGGTACTGAGATCTGTACTTTGTTTGAATTTGAAGTATTTAATGCAATATCATCGAGACTAATTTCTTTAGAGGAAATAGTTTCTTTAACCTTTTTCTTCAAAAATTTTACTTGGCTTATAGCGTCCTCTTTATTCTTTATTTTTTGCTCTATTTCAAATAACTCTTCTTCAGAATTAATTAAAGCTTCTAATGCCCATTTAGCATCATCTTTCGCAACCGCGGTTCTATCAAGCCATTCATCTCTTATTTTTGACCAATTACTAGGCATAAGCTTTATAAGATAATTCTATGATATATAAATCTATATAGATTGTCTACAAATTCTAAATAGAATTAATTTAGATTGTTAAAAGTTTTAATTTTATTTTTAATAATTCCTCGTATTAGAAATAATCTTTTACAATAATTGAAACTGCAGAATCCATCCAATGTGATCTTAGAGGTATTTTTTCGCCAATTGAAAACGATATATTTGATAATTCAATCTTTTTAAATTTTAGTTATTTGTTTATCTAATTAGAGACTTCTGAGCTTTTAATCTCTTTCAATAAGTTCAATTTTATAACCATCAGGATCCTCAACAAAAGCCAAGACAGTAGTACTGTTTTTCATTGTTTTAGGTTTGGTTGTTATTTTACAACCATTATTTTCTAATCCTTGGCAAATTAGATGAATATCTTTTACTCCAATAGCTATATGACCATATTTATCACCAAGCTCATAGTCTTCAGACTTTTTGTCCCAGTTATAAGTTAATTCAATTACTGTATTTTCTTTTTCTGAGCCATAACCAACAAATGCCAAAGTGAATTTTCCATGAGGGTAATCCTTTTTTCTTAATAAATTCATTCCTAATCTATTGACGTAGAAATCAATGGATTTATCTAAATCTCCAACCCTCAACATTGTATGTAGGATACGCATTTTGAATTATGAACCTTAATCAATTATCTAATATTTAATAACCATCTGCCAAAGTTGATTTTTTCGAGGCTTAGTCATTTATTAAGTTCAGAAAAATTAGGCTAAAATATGAATACTAAATTTCAATAATATATTGAATCAGATATTCCAGAGACTCTCATCAGTATTTTTGTATACTTTGCCATTAAAGGCATCAATACCTTTTGGATATTATTTGTTCTATAAATATTCATTTTTAAAAATACTATTATTTCTAACTTTTCCGATAGCAATAATTGAAAAATCTATGCCTTTTGGAAGTTTTTTGTTATTTATAATTTTGTTTGCTGGATTAGTAAGAAATCCAAATGTTCCCTATTTCATTAGATATAACGCTTGCCAAGCATTACTTATTGATATTGCTTTGATAATAATTTCTTATCTCTTGAGAATATTTCCCATAGTTGAATTAGGCTCAATAATTTTTATATTTACACTATGTATTTTTATCTATTCGATTTCTCAATGTATTTATGGAGTTGAACCTGAAATTCCCTTAATTAGTAAATCTGTAAGAATGCAAATTTAAAAAGATTTATAGATTTACTGACTTTCTCTAGCACTCATTCAGAATAGATTCCCATCTTTGTTGACTTGCCTTTATTGCTTGCATTGGTGGATTAGCTCCCTCTATTTCAAAGGCTTTAATTAATGATTTATTAGCTAAGAGACCTAATCTTGCTGCCTCTCTTTGCTTAGAGCATACTTTTTTTCTTGATCCCTCTTTTAGACTATTTTCGATTTCTTTAAGAATCTGGCTAGCTTCATTCGATTTAGAATAAAAATCATTCATGTAAACATCAAGTGCGGTTTCAGCAAAGATTTCAGCTGGAGAGATTATTGTGACTAAGCACAATATAAAACTCACAAATACAAATATTTTCATGAGGATTTTAAGTAATTTTTTTGCCCGATCTCTTTAATACTAAATAAAAGGTAAGAACGCTAATTGTTCCAGATGGACCTATTAAAACATGCCAAAATTGATCGCCACTAATTGAGAGTCTTGTTCCAAAGAAAGTCGTAAAAAAAATACCAAATATTGGGTAAAGGATAAAAAGCCAATCTTTAAAAACTCTTTGCCAATTTATAATTAAAAGGATACTTATTATTACTTGAAAAAGAAGAGCAATAGTTTTATCAAATAAAAAATATGAGATTATGGAACATAAAGAAATGCAAAAACTAGTTTTTTGAATAAATTTATTTTTTATAACTGATATTGATAAACATGTTAGACCTAAAGATAGGAAAGAATAAAATAACCAATTAAATAAAGAGGAATGATCTACGTAAATCCAAGATGTTTGGGTATGATCTATCATTTCAGAAATCGATGCCAATCCTAAAAAAATAAAACCTAAAGGTATAAATTCTTTCTTGCGAATGTGTTTGAATTTTTTGATTGATCTAATTCCTAATAATATTGGGATTATTGCCGCCTGAAGATGGGCTAATAATAAAATTGAAAAAAACAAAATAAATTCTCAAACTTAATTCATCTGAAATTTAAATACAAAAACCATATTCAATTATCTTAGTAGAGATAGATACCATTGCCCGATTACTATGATTAATATTGTAAGAACAAAAGGGAAAGCTGGGTATCTTGTTTGAAAGTTAGCAGGTGGCCAAGGAGACCAAGATATTAATCTTTCTTGAGCTTCGTTTGAAATAACTTTTTTCTTAGATTTTTTGGATACAAAATTATCTGTAGCGAATCCTTTACTCATAAATCAAATAAAATTTATACTAACAAAGACATTCCAAAAAGGCGTTTATATTATTCTGTTTAACTTAAGTTGCTTTTTATTAGAACGGAGGGGGTGGGATTCGAACCCACGGTGCCCTTGCAGACACGCTAGTTTTCAAGACTAGAGCCTTAAACCACTCGACCACCCCTCCAGGTTAAATATTTAGTTTTAACTTTCGAATTATAGCAGTAATGAGTTGCAGAAAGGTTTTCTGATTTAGTGGATATTTAAAAATAAAAATATGTTTTATGATTTGAATTTACTAATGAGGTTTTAAAATTAATTTTCATAAAAAATGGTCCCTATTTGGTCCCCTAAATTTTGATCGACTGTCAATTTAGAGTAGTAAGCGTTTCATATAAAAATTAGTATTTAAATCTTTTTATGACTTTAGTCTCCCCTTCATTCAACCTCACTCCTAATACTTGATTAGTTGCTTTTTCTGTCTGACAAGTTTGACTTCCCTTATCAGTTAAACCTTCCCATTTTTTCATACAAGCTTCTATTGCTTCAAATTGAGAACCATATTTACAACCAGATAGTAATAATAATAGTAGTGGGAGTAATAGGCGTTTCATTTTTTAAATAAATTCTGTATGACATAAATATCTTCTGCCTTTGGATATTTCTGCTGAAAAACTTTTATTGCATGATTAGGAGAAATTGCAAAAAGATTAGTTTTGATTCTGTATTCATCTACTAAACCTGATATAAGATAACTTTTCACAAATAAAGGAGCTAATTGCCCCTAATTGTATCATTGAGATTCATAAATAATATATATTTATACTGGTCCCAAAATGGTCCCCCTGTCTCGATGGCTAAATTTTATTATCAATATTGTCTTATCGAGATCTGTCTTATATCAATGCTTTTAGAAAATTCTTATAAATCCTTTTTATCGAGACTCCCTAGTTTTCAAGACTAGAGCCTTAAACCACTCGACCACCCCTCCAGAGGCTATTCAGTTTTGTTGAACTTCAAAACTATAACATAAGAAATTAGTCATAGTCTATAAATTCAAAGATTAAAAATTTATTTCAAGAAACTTGTCTGTGACAGGAATTTTATTTAAAAATGACGGGTTAAGTCGTTATAACAGTCAATTATTATTTATATTTAGTCCAAAAATTTAGGCCACAAAAAAAATCACCCAAAGTTGACATTTTGTTGAAATAAACCAAATAAGTTATTCCCAACTATGGCAGCGATTATTAAAACGAAGGCAACTATGGCGAAAAGAGCACTAACATCTTTTATGTCATATGGTGCTTTAAATAAAGGTTTTTGGTCTGCCATTGTTATCAAATATATAAATGCAATTGAATCATATTATTTTAATGCTTGTGAGAAGTATTAAGTTATTGTTTAGTCTAAGAATTGATAATAAAAAAGCCACTGAAAGTGGCTTTTTTTTAATGGTTAAATAAACTAGCTTGTGTAAGTTTTTCCTCTATAAGTTAGTTCATTGTGCTGCTTTTTAGCTGCTTCTTTGTTCTGGACGTACTTTTGTCCTCTGTAAATTAGAGTCATTTTTTTAGCTCCGGTTTCGCTTAAGTCCCCGTTCCATGGCTTAAGTCGATTTGCGGCTTGCTATACGCAAGTTGAACGTTTTGGTAGCGGTTGCTACAAATTTATAATAACATTCATTAAAATTAATTGTCTAGGTTTTTAATAAATAAACTTAATCTATTAATGATAGATTAGGTTTCTGATAAAAATATTTATCATAATCCCGGCTTAATTTCTCACAGGTTACATTTTGTTCGTTTTTGAGAAGTATTTTTTATTTAATGAACTTTTAAATGTAAAATTCTTAAGATTATAAAATTTGTTTTATGTTTTCTAGAAGCAAAAAACCTACAGTAAAAAAATCTGCAATAGTTGAAGAGACTCCATTATTTGCTCAATTATTACCATTCGCAAACAGAATGAATGATAAGGTCCAATTGGTAAATGCTTTGGCTTTTACTTTTATTATGGGATTCTCAATTTTTGGAATTGCTCTATGGAAACTATCAGGGCTGACCTAAATATTTTATTTTTGCAAAGCATCAATTTTTGATTCTTTGTTTTCAATTATGGTTATTAACCATCTAGAGGCTAGCCCTCTAGATATTGATCTATTTTTTAGAAATCTACATATATATACGTGTAGATTTTTTTCGTTTTTGGAGTTAAATTTTTCCTCAAAATCTAAGATATCCTCTTCTGATGTTCTTTTTCTTAGCTCATCCACCAATGCATGACTGGAGGAATCATTAAACAAGTTCCCAATATTTAAGCTTAATGTCATAAATAATTT